>CAIOHY010000615.1 GCA_903858205.1 uncultured Cellvibrio sp. | reverse complement strand
CCCAAGCGTCCATCGAAAGGAGCACGCATTATTTTTTTATCGAGCGTAGCTTTCAAATCGCCTACATCGCCTTCCGCAGATTCCATTTGCTGAACAGCCGTATCAAGCTCGCTTTGCGAAACGGTATTGCGTTTGCGCAATTCAACCAACCGCTCGTGATTGGATTTAGCCAAACGCAACCGCGCTTCTGCAGCACTCAGTTGCGATTGCTCATTATCGGATTCTTGCACCAGAATCACGGTACCTTTTTTAACCTGCTCACCGGATTTAAAGCGAATCTCTTTTACCTTACCGGCAACTTCGGCAGCAATTACGATACCTTCAGACGCCTCGACAGTACCCATTGCTGTGTAGCTGTTAGGCCATTTTTGAACCTCGGTCGTAAACGTGCTGACGGCCTCAGAGGGTGCGGGAGTACTCTCACCAGCCTGCACCATAGCGGCAATTTGGCCACCCTTTATGCCGCCGACAGCCAACACAATTCCTAGCAGGCTTGCAACAGCAATACCGATTGATTTCGCATTGTTCATAAGATGAAGAACCATTGAGAGGAGAGAAGATTCAAAAAATACAGGGTTGGCAAACAACCAGGGAGGGAGGAAACGATGATCCAAGGGTATCCCAACCATAACTTCGGCATTTTCAGCTGAAGGATTGTTGCACAGCCACCTATAAAACCAAAACCAACAAGTGTCACAAAATGTAAAGGTGCCCTACCGGTTTTGGATGTCAGAGAAAACCTGCCGACCATTTGGTCGGTCGGCAAATAATATTCCCTTTTTAATCATTGTCCAACGAATTGTTAGACATAACACAAAGTTATGACATTCATCATTCATCTGGACACAGATCTCGTTAACGCATTGCATTATTGACGCGAACGTGCCAAATGCTGTCAGGAGAGATACGCGCGGGGACTCATGAATAGCTAGGGTGCGGCTCCCGAACGCCTAAGCAGCTAACTCCAGGTACCCGATCAACGCTGTAGCGATCACCGGTTAATTGTTCCAGATAGCCGCAGAGTTCTTTGCACTGCGCCTTGGAACTGAGGAAAGCATCACCCTCTATCACCAGGATGTTGGTCCGATCCAGAACTGAAGCTCGCTCACCCGACAACCATTGCCCAATAGCCTGTATATGGATGCGAATGATTCCATAGTGATATTGCTGGATTGTTTGCCACTTAGGAACAAATTGCCGATAAGCAGCCCCAGCCGTGTAGCAAGGAGAAGCGGGAAACCGGGTGCCAATAAACCCGGAAGAAAGTAGATGACGCTCGATGAGTTGCGTCTTATTAAACCCAACAAAAGACTCGGGGTGCAAAACCATTGCAGACTTATACATAAATATCCTTATCAATCATCAAAGTTAGCAAAGAGACTTGAGGTTACTAAAGAAAAAAGCGGGAGCCAATACAAGAACAGAGAAAGAAAAGCCAATACCACTCAACGCCCCCCAAGCTTGACCAGAAAAAGCGAGTCAAGCCCGGAGAGTTAACAGCGCATCAGAAATCTATTCTCTGTTCGTTAACTTATAACCAGCAGGAACCATAAACACGCTGTCGTGTTTTTGCTCAAGCCCTACCGAAGTAACATCGTAGACAAACCGCATGAGCGGCTTCGCCGGGTCACGCTCAAACCTTTTAGCAACAGCGGCTTTGGCTTTATTTTTCAAGATGCCGCCAGCCAAACTCCCCAAAGAACCAACTGGATCTTTCAGGTCAATCTGATCATCGTTTTTCTCGGTTTTAGCATTGCGCTTTTCTGCTACCTCGGGGCAAGTATTCCCAGCGCCTAAATACCAATCCAATTTGATAGAAATTGGATAACCCTTTAGCGCCGCCAATTTTCCATTTAACGCTTTCATGGTTGGATCTTTTTCTATATCACCCGAAATAGCCGCCAGGGGTTTATATACTTGGTCACCCAAAAAACGCCCCAACGCAGAATCGTTCGCACCTACCGCTTTTAAATAACCATTTTGAAATTCACCATTGATCTTCCAAGCGTCCTTCATGCCCTCATCGGGAGCGGTCATCCAAAAATCCATAATGATTTTGTGTTCATCTTTACGATTTTTTTCATCGGTATTCGTCACAGTCCAAACCAATTGGTACTGGTTCGCATTAAAACCATTGATTTGACGCGATACTTTTTTATCAATCACGTCATATGTCGTTTTACTGGTAAGCGGGCAAGTATCAGGCGTGTTTGGAGAAAAGCTTTCTTCTTCGTCATCCTCCTCCGCATCAGTTAACTGCTGCCAAAAGTTCATTCCACAACCAAACAACGGACATTCAACGTAGGTTTTTTTGGGGTTATTAAAATGCCAACTCAGGTTTTTTTCAGTAAACCCGATTTGGGTTTCATTCACATTTCCCAACACCTTACGCGAAACCCAATTCTGGCGATTCCACACATTATCAATGCGGCGCACAGTACTCCGTGTATAAACAGTTTGCGTACCTGTGCTATCAGGCAACACGTAGCCACTCATTGCTGTAGTAGCCGTCAACACTACAGTGGGATTTAATGGCGTAGTATCCTCCGCTTCTTTTTTTGTCGCGCAGCCTGAAACAAAAACCAGACCTATCGCAAGCGTTAAAAGTGATTTGTTCATCCATCATTCCTTATTGAATATTAATTTATACCATTGGCTATTAACCAGGCAGGGTTGCGCACACGAAAAAAGGAGAAGGGGGTTTCAGAGGGGGGTGGATAAGAACACTAAACGACTCCCTTCGCTTTCGTAGTGGCCTCATTATCCACAATGCCAATTTAATTGCATTAAATTTTCTATAACTTTTAATTTTTTTGAGTAAAAAGTCTTATTCTGCCTCAGTTGACAATGTTGTCGATTAAAACGGAACAGTCACATCAGAGGCAGTCTGCCATTCTTATGTATTAAAAATCCCCACCCAATCAAGTATGCTTGCGTACCTCACATTGACTAGAACAAACGAGATCACTATGACTTGGGCGCCCCATGTAACCGTTGCTACTATTATTGAGCGGGATAATCGTTTTTTAATGGTGTATGAAGAGACCGACGGTAAAAAAGTTTATAACCAACCTGCTGGTCATTTAGACCCTAACGAAACCCTAACTGAAGCCGCGCTTCGCGAGACATTGGAGGAGACGGGTTGGACAGTTGAGTTGACGGGTGTGGTGGGTGTGAATTTGTACACCGCCCCAAGCAATGGCATCACCTACTTCCGCACCACGTTTATTGCAAACGCGATTAGCCATGATGCAGCACGCGGCTTGGATACGGGCATCATCGAAGCCGTATGGCTAACTTATGACGAGCTTGTTGCCCGTAAAGATCAGCTACGCAGCCCTATGACCTTGCAAATCATTGATGAATACCTCGCAGGGCGTCGCTTTCCGCTCAATGTCGTCGGCTAAGGTGGCAGTGAGGGGCTGGGGCGGGTAAAATGCCTGCCTTTCCCTTTCCCAGCAGTTGCCCCTTATGTCAGATGTGATTCCCTCCCCCGTCTCAGGTTCATCTATAGGACCGCGCCCAAAAGTGATCGTTGGAATGTCTGGTGGTGTTGATTCCTCCGTCTCTGCCCTGCTCCTGATGCAACAGGGTTATCAGGTTGAAGGCCTGTTTATGAAGAACTGGGATGAGGACGACGGTACCGAATACTGCACTGCCAAGGCCGACTTAGCGGACGCCGAAATGGTCTGCGAGCGCATCGGAATCAAACTCCACACGGCGAATTTCGCCGCTGAATACTGGGATAACGTATTCGATCACTTCCTCGAAGAATACAAAGCGGGGCGCACACCTAACCCGGATATCCTTTGTAACCGCGAGATCAAATTCAAAGTTTTTATGGAGTACGCCCGCGTATTGGGCGGCGAGCTGATTGCTACTGGCCACTATGTGCGCCGCGCCGATCGCGACGGCCATGCGCATCTTCTGAAAGGGCTCGACGCCAATAAAGACCAAAGTTACTTCTTGCACGCAGTAGGCGAAGCCGAATTCGCCAAATCCCTCTTCCCCGTGGGTGAGCTGGAAAAGCCGGAAGTACGCCGGATTGCAGAAGAGCACGGCCTTGTTACCCACAACAAAAAAGACAGCACGGGGATCTGCTTTATCGGCGAACGCCGCTTTAAGGATTTCCTGCAACAGTACCTGCCCGCACAACCCGGAGAAATTCAAACCCCGGACGGCAAAGTAATCGGCGAGCATATGGGCTTGATGTACCACACCATCGGCCAGCGCCAGGGCTTGGGCATTGGTGGTGTAAAAGGTGCTAACGAAGAGCCTTGGTTCGTCGCGCAAAAAGACTTAACGCGCAATGTGTTGGTAGTGGTGCAAGGTACTGATCACCCCCTTTTATACACCAATCACCTAATTGCCCAGCAAGCCCATTGGATTAACGGCACACCGCCCTTATCTAGCTTTAGCTGCACGGCAAAAACCCGCTACCGTCAACCCGATCAGGAATGTGTAGTCACCCTGGTGGCTGGCGGTACTTTGGACGTGAGTTTTACGCAGCCGCAGCGCGCTGTTACGCCGGGTCAGTCAGTTGTCTTTTACCACAATGATCTATGCCTCGGTGGCGCCGTCATTGAATCAACTGACAACCGCTAACCCGTTAAACAAGTCCCTTTTCAAGTAGCTGAGAGAATTTCGCGTGAGCAAAAACTGGCAAGACATTACCCTCGCCCTTGCAGGCGTATTTCAGGCAACTGCATTAGTCGAACAGGTTGCAAAAACAGGCCATGTTCCGCCCGACGCCTATAAATGCAGCATCGAAAGCATGCTCGACCTCAACCCCGAAAGCACACTCGCGGTGTACGGCGGAAATATTGAAAATCTTCGCACTGGATTAGAAGTCATGCGCGAGCTCCTGCGCCCCGGCTCGCAAAAGCACCGTGAGACCTTGCGCTATGGCTTGGGTGTTTTACATTTGCAGAAAAAACTGGCGGGTCGCCGCGATATGCTTGGGGTTATCGGCAGCCGGCTGGAGCAAGTGTCGCAACAAGCGCAGCACTTTTCATCGACACATGACAATGTCATCGCCAATTTGGGCACCCTCTATACCGAAACACTCAGCACTTTCCGTTTTCGCATTCAAGTCAATGGCGACTACAATTACCTGCAGCAACAGCGCATCGCCAACCAAATTCGCGCCTTGTTGCTCGCGTCTGTGCGCTCCGCAATTTTATGGCGACAAGTTGGCGGCAACCGTTTGCAGCTCCTGTTTTATCGCAAAAACATCGCTGAACAAGTCGATGATTTTTTACGCCGGATATAATTGATTTATCAGACACCTTTAAACGAATTTGCATTTTATTTTTT
>CAIOHY010000614.1 GCA_903858205.1 uncultured Cellvibrio sp. | reverse complement strand
GTGGCTTCGATGACGATGTCCGCGCCGACTTCATTCCATTTCAAGGCCGAAGGATCACGCTCCTGCGTCAAGCGGATTT
This sequence comes from uncultured Cellvibrio sp., assembly GCA_903858205.1. GTDB lineage: Bacteria > Pseudomonadota > Gammaproteobacteria > Pseudomonadales > Cellvibrionaceae > Cellvibrio. The sequence goes on along the minus strand of CAIOHY010000614.1, from coordinate 2,205 downwards.
TTTTACCGTTCACCACCAACACGCCGTTGTCGACAGACACATCACCCTTGAAGCGGCCGTGCACGCTGTCGTACTTCAACATGTAAGCCAGGTAATCCGGCTCTAGCAAATCGTTGATGGCGACGATTTCAATGTCGTTGAAGTTTTGAACGGCAGCACGAAACACCATGCGACCTATGCGTCCGAATCCGTTGATACCTACTTTGATAGCCATAAGATCTCCTATTTGTGAGTTAAGTTGATGAACTGGGTTTATTTTGCTTAGAGGTTTTTTTCGGCTTATCAGTGGCACTATTAAAAATAACCACCTTTTCCCAAAGAATTATTCCTTTGGGTGAAACATAGTCGATCATAAATTCTCTAAGCAATTGCTGGTGCTTATTTTCAAAGGCATCTTTGTAAAGTGATCCATGTGTATTTGCAAAACTTTCCATGGCTATAGATATGCGCAAGTAAAAATTTGACTCGCCAGTTAATGTTTCCCAAAAAGCTTGTCCAGCTAATTTTTCGATCACTGTGTCTTTTTTACTTGTTTTCCGTCCATAGCCAAATCCAATAATCGGACGAAATAATTTGTTGATTTTTTTGAGTCTTGCTTGAAGCGCTTGAAACTCACCAGACTGTCCTTTTGCACTTTGCGAATTTAAAATATTTTTATTAGATTTAACTGAAATTGCCAAGTACGCAGATGCAGTTTCTATAGCAATATCTTGACCGGCGCTTGCGCCGACAGATACTTGCCATTGTTCGCCTAAAGAAACCTTTCTATTTTGAGCAGAAAATACGGCTAAAGGCTCTATGAAATCATTGCCAAATATTGTTTCATCTGAACTCGAGGCATACGCAATCAATAATTGACCTATAAATTCAGAGGAATCAGTAAAACCTAATGCACGATAAAGATAGGGGTTTTTATTTAACAATTTCCCTAAAGTTAGCCTTTCCAAGGCCCCAAATCTTTTTGCATACAGAATCTCTAATATACGACCTACTTCTGTATTTAATCTTGAATCAGAGATCATTTTCTAACTCTTCCGATTCGATGGCAAATTGATTATGAACCGATGTTCCGCGCATTCTTTTGGCATGAACCTGCGCATTACCAAGCGCAACAGCCTTCAACATTTCTCCGATGGCACGCCCTAAGGGGATAGGCACAGCATTACCAATTTGACGATAGCAGTCTGTCGTTTTTCCTTCAATTTTCCAATCATCTGGAAACTGTTGAATTCGAGCATATTCGCGGACAGAGAGTGGGCGCAATTCTGTAGGATGACAAAGCATTGTCGCCTTTTGAATTGGACTCGTGACTAATGTAGGCGATGGCTCATGGCTATTTAAGCGTCTATAAAAACCTACTTTTCCCCCGCCAGAATGAAAGGCCCCACCCATAGCTTCTTCAATCAGGTCTTTGGGTAGGTTTTTCCAATTAGCACCTTCAGGCAATAAAGCCAAAAATCTCATGATATTCGGAGAAAATTTTGCGCAATCCCCGCCCACATCTAAATTAGCTATTGCATCTCCAAGCGTTTTCCAACGCATATTTGGGTTTTGATGTTTAGGAAAATGCGAAGGAATCGGAAGAAAGATATTTTCACCATCTCGACTGCCAATAATTACCAAACGTTCACGAAATTGAGGGGTTCCATAATGAACAGCATCTAAGACGCCGTGCGTAGTTTTATATCCGATTTTATGAAAACGGCTTAATATGTCATCTAAAAGTGGTGGAGAGTTTTTATCTCCAGGTATCGACGGCATTGACGCCAATCCCTTCACATTTTCCATCACAAAAAATCGCGGCTTTATAGCTTTAACAACTTTTATAAATTGTTGATAAAGCTGGCCCCTTTCATCAGATACACCCAATCTTTTGCCAGCAGTTGAAAAAGACTGGCACGGCGGCCCGCCGACGACAGCAAATACGGATTTACGTTTGACCCCGCTAGCAGCTAATAAAAACTCACACCTAGGATCTTCTGTAACCAGTTCCTCTATATCGCCCTCAACCGCTATATGTTGATTTCTTCTGATGGTTTCAATGCACCAAGGATCAATGTCTTGAGAAACAGCAACTCGCAACCCAGCTTGATTTAAACCCAAATCGAGTCCCATAGCACCTGAAAACAGAGAAATTACGGGATAGGGATGTTCAGCATTAGCCATCAACGCTTCTGCGCTGGGTTGAAATAAAGGAAGTCTGCT
>CAIOHY010000613.1 GCA_903858205.1 uncultured Cellvibrio sp. | reverse complement strand
TGTCGGCGGGCAAGCGGCGACGGCGAATGCTCGCTTGATGTGTTAAAGCGAGGGCTGATTCAATCCACTCGGTAGGAATATGTTGAAGAAAATGATTGGGGGTAAGGTCGGGACTGTAATCCCAAATACTTTCCAGTTGCGATTTGATAAACACAGAAAATCCAATACGACATGGGCTCGTATCTGATTTTCTGGCTATTCACGTTAAGGCGCAATCCTTAAGTGAACAGCATTGCGCGTAATGCGGGCTTTCTTTTTACTGTGCAGCAAACTTGTAGATTTACGAGAAAAACTCAGCCAGTGCCACGCCCGGTTCCTCTGCACGCATAAAGACCTCGCCCACCAAAAATGCATTCACATTTTTGCTGCGCATGGCCTGCACATCTGCTGGGGCAAGAATTCCACTCTCCGTCACTACAATGCGCTCGCTACCGATTCTATCCAACAGCTTGTAGGTTGTTTCCAAAGTCACATCAAAGGTGTGCAAATTACGGTTATTAATACCGATTAATTTATTGGGTAACTCCAAGGCAATATTCAACTCAGCCTCATCATGTACTTCCACCAAAACATCCAATCCAATTGATTGTGCGAGCGTATTGAGCTCTTTTAATTTTTCAGAAGAGAGTGCTGACACAATCAAGAGTACGCAATCTGCTCCCATGGCACGCGCTTCGTAAATTTGGTATTCGTCAACGAGAAAATCTTTACGAATTACTGGCAAGCTGACCGCTTCACGCGCCTGCTGCAAATATTCGTCCGCGCCTTGAAAGAAATCCACATCGGTAAGTACCGACAGACAAGCAGCACCGCCTTGCTCATAAGAACGTGCGAGTTCAGAGGGGACAAAATGCTCGCGAATGACGCCTTTACTCGGCGATGCTTTTTTGATTTCAGCAATCACTCCCGACTTGCCTTGTGCGATTTTGTTTTCAATCGATCTTACAAAGCCACGCGCGGTTGGCTGCTGCGCCGCTTGTGTTTTTAATTGCTCAAGCGAAACCTGCGCCTTACGCTCGGCTATTTCTTCCCACTTTCGCGCGATAATTTTACGCAACACCGTTGGTTTATCAGACATGGAATTTTCCAGAAACGTTTTACGAACAATCATTAAAGATATTGTGTGAAGGCTGCCAATTCACGAATTTTTTCACCGGCAAGGCTACTGCCAATAGCATCGCGAGCCATTTCCACGCCATCCGACAAAGTACTGGCAACACCGCTAACGTATATCGCTGCGCCGGCATTGAGGGCGATAATATCAGCCGCTTTTTCAGCATATTGCCCACGGCGATTACCCAGCGCATCGCGAATCAACAAGAGTGAGTCTTCTGCATTGTTGACACTCAAGCCAATTAAACTTTTGGATTGCATCCCAAAATCTTCGGGCTTGATAACATATTCGCTGATTTCGCCATCCTTCAATTCAACAATCTGCGTTTCAGTAGCAAGGCTAATTTCATCCAACCCATCTTTAGCATGAACAACCATTACGTGTTCACTACCAAGACGAGCAAGCACTTCTGCAATCGGCTTGCACAATTCGCCGTTAAATACACCAATAACCTGACGCTTCACCCTCGCAGGGTTGGTCATAGGGCCGAGCATATTAAAAATAGTGCGCATCCCCAATTCTTTGCGTGGGCCAATTGCGTGGCGCATCGCACTATGATGCGCAGGAGCAAACATAAAGCCGACCCCGATTTCGCGGACACAGCGCGCAACTTGTTCCGCCGTAATATCCAGTTTAATTCCGGCTGCCTCCAAAACGTCCGCGCTACCGGTTGAACTGGAAACAGAGCGATTGCCGTGTTTTGCGACCCGCCCACCCGCAGCAGCAACAACAAACGCGCTCGCGGTAGAAATATTGAATAAGTTAGCGCCATCGCCACCGGTACCGCAGGTATCAACCAAATAATTCACGTTGATATCGACCGGCGTTGCCAATTCACGCATCACCATGGCGGCACCGGTAATTTCATCGAGAGTTTCACCTTTCATTCGCAGCGCCACCAAAAAACCACCGATTTGTGCAGGTGTTGCTCCGCCTGTCATCACCACACGCATTACAGAAATCATTTCTTCTGTACTTAAATCAATACGCGCCACTAATTTTGTTAATGCTTGCTTGATATCCATTGCCATTACCTTTTATGAATCAGTACGCCGTTAAAAAATTGCGTAGCATATCGTGGCCATGCTCGGTCAAGATCGACTCCGGATGAAATTGCACGCCTTCCAAAGCAAGCGTTTTGTGTTTCACTCCCATAATTTCTGCCATGCTGCCATCTTCATTTTGCGTCCAAGCGGTGATTTCCAAAGATTCCGGGATAGATTCTTTTTCAATAACCAACGAATGATAACGCGTTGCCTGAAATGGATTTTTCAGCCCGGCAAATACACCTTTATTGTTGTGATACACAGGTGAAGTTTTACCATGCATCACAAATGGAGCGCGAATTACCTTACCACCTAACGCTTGACCAATACTTTGATGGCCCAGGCAAACACCCAGCAACGGGATTTTTCCAGCGAAAGTTTTGATGGTATCAATCGATACTCCCGCTTCCGAGGGCGTACATGGGCCAGGCGAAAGTACAATTTTTTCCGGGGCAAGCGCCGCGATTTCTTCCACGGTGATTTCATCATTGCGCACAACTTTTACATCCGCGCCCAACTCGCCAAAATACTGCACCAAGTTGTAGGTGAATGAATCGTAGTTATCAATCATTAAAATCATTTTGCATCCCCTTGTGTGACGGCAGCTCCCACCATATCAACGGCCTTAAAAATCGCTCGCGCTTTGTTCATGGTCTCTTTCCATTCCAGCGATGGAACTGAATCCGCTACGACGCCCGCACCCGCTTGCACGTAAAGCTTGCCATCTTTGATAACCGCTGTACGGATCGCGATGGCCGTGTCCATATTGCCATTCCAGGAGATGTAACCCACAGCTCCCCCGTAGATCCCACGTTTTTCCGGCTCCAATTCGTCGATAATTTCCATCGCGCGAATTTTCGGTGCGCCACTTAAGGTGCCCGCTGGTAGTGCAGCGCGCAACACATCCATCGCACGCAGCTCATCATTTAATTTGCCTGTGACATTTGAAGTAATGTGCATTACATGCGAGTAGCGTTCGACCACCATCTTGTCAGTGAGTTTTACGCTGCCGATTTTTGCTACGCGACCAACATCATTACGCCCCAAATCAATCAGCATTAAATGCTCGGCGATTTCTTTAGGGTCATTCACTAATTCAATTTCCAGCGCCTTATCTTCTTCCGGCGTGTAGCCGCGACGACGCGTTCCCGCAATCGGGCGCACAGTCACTTCGCCATCTTCCAAACGCGCGAGAATTTCCGGGCTGGAACCAACAACATGGTGATCGCCCAAATCCATAAAATACATGTACGGCGATGGATTTAAATTGCGAAGCGCGCGATAGAGGTTTATCGGTTCTTGAGTGAAATCAATTGATAAGCGTTGAGAGACAACCACCTGCATGGTATCGCCCGCCAAAATATATTCTTTGATTTTATCAACATAGCGATGAAAGTTTTCTTCACCGCAATTTGAGGTAAACAGCGGCTCATTATGTCCGTTGTTGCCCAATGACAAGCTGGGTGTTGCCGGAATTTCGCCACGCAGTTTTTGCTCAAGCTCATTCAAGCGCATATTCGCTTTAACAAAAGCGTTTTCAACTTCAGGATTGGCGTGAATAACAAAAATCAATTTACCGGCGAGGTTATCGAAGACCAGCACCTCGTCAGATACGCTAAGCAGTATATCGGGTGTGCCTATAACGTCTTTAGGTGTACTCACCTTCAGATGTGGCTCAACGTAGCGCACACAGTCGTAACCGAAATAGCCCACCAAGCCACCAGTGAATCGGGGCAACCCAGGTAATTCGGGTGCGCGGTAACGCCGTTTGAATTCTTCGACAAAACTTAACGCATCATCGCAAGTATGAGTCTCCACAATTGCGCCGTCGCGCTCGACCTGAATTGCATCACCATAGGCCTTCAACACTGTGCGCGCAGGCAACCCGATCATGGAGTAACGCCCCCATTTTTCGCCGCCTTGTACAGATTCAAATAGGTAGGAGTAGGGACCAGCAGCCAACTTAAGATAGGAAGAGAGCGGCGTATCTAAATCGGCCAAGACTTCACGCACAACTGGAATACGATTGAAACCTTGAGATGCTAATTGAGAAAACTGCTTGGAGTTCATGATATTTCCTTTATGCTCGTCGGATTTAGGGGCAAGCTTTTATCTTTATCGAAGATGTATTCGCGCAGGTTTATTAATGGGCACCCATTAATTTTAAAACCGATAAACACCCCGAAGCGCAAACGGGAAATGCAGGCTCAGGGGCAATTTGGCCGCGATTTTAGCAAAGCAATATGAACTAATGACGCCATCGGGCAGCAAGGTGGGTAGCGCACTTTGTAATAAAGATTGCGTGTTTCACAAGGAAATTTCCTATCTGAGCTTCGGGCAAGTGTACTCAAATATTATGCCGATGCCTACCCTCTAGCCCATCACCAATAAATCAAGAATTAGCTAACCAATGCCAGCTGTTCGCGCATCTGCGCAATAACCTCAGCGTAGTTTGGCGCGTTAAAAATAGCCGAACCGGCAACAAAGGTATCGGCACCGGCTTCTGCGACCTGGCGAATGTTCGCCAAGCCGACTCCGCCATCAACTTCCAGGCGAATCGGAAAACCACTGGCATCGATGAGCGCGCGGGCTTCGCGCAGCTTATCGAGCACATAAGGAATAAACGTCTGGCCGCCGAAACCGGGGTTAACTGACATCAATAGCAGCATATCCAGCTTACCCATTACATATTTGATATGGTCGAACGAACTGGCCGGGGTAAGCACCAGACCCGCTTTGCAGCCTCTATCCTTAATCAGTTGCAGCGAACGATCTACATGGCGCGAGGCTTCCGGGTGGAAAGTGATATAAGTTGCACCGGCATCAGCAAACTGGACGATCAAGTCATCCACCGGTTCGACCATCAGGTGCACATCAATCGGAGCCGTAATTCCATATTTACGCAGGGCTTTGCAGACCATAGGGCCCACGGTCAGATTGGGCACGTAGTGGTTATCCATCACATCGAAATGGATGATATCGGCACCCGCAGCGAGCACCGCATCAACCTCAGCACCCAAACGGGCAAAGTCCGCCGAGAGAATTGAAGGTGCTATTTTGTAATCTCGCTTAAAGTTCTGCATAAATGACCCGATATTGATAAATGGCAGCCCGCATTCTACGTGATAAGGTTTGCCACAAAAACCCACCGCCGAGCCGAACCATGCCAGCAACCACCGCCCAATGGCCAATTAGATTCATCAATCACCGCGCCCAATTGGCGAGTGCAGTGCTTGTACTGTGCCTGCTACCCCTGACGGCGATCGCGCAAGAGCCGGAAGAAACTGCCGAATCCTCTGCTGCAAGCAGCTCCATCAGCTCGATTAGCAAGTCATCTGAAGCGCCACTCTATCCATCGCGCGATATACGCGACAAAAGTTTGATCGCCGCTGCCATGGATGATCAGGCGCAATGGCTGGAGACAGAACACGGAAAAATTCTGGCGCTTTATCGCCAAACCGAGGCTAAAAAAACGCTTGGCGTATTGATCCTGTTTCATGCGGCGGAAAATCCGCAACTCTGGCCACCCGCCCTGGAAAACCTGCGCGCAAACCTGCCGCGCTACGGCTGGGAAACCTTGGCGATTAGCCTACCGCAACGTTACCCGGACGCAGTTCCTGCCCGCCCCAGCTCTGCCTCAGCGAGTGCATCCGCATCGAGCGCGGCCACAGAAACTGCTGCAGAAGTGCCAGCATCTGCAGCGGCCGAAGAGACGATAGCTGCATCCTCAAGCACTGCGCCAAGCTCATCCAGCGCAGCCTCTTCAAGCGTTGCGCGTGAAGTGTTAATGACAACTTATGTCGATGCAGCTTTTACATTCCTAAAAGAGAAGGGACAGCTCAACGCAGTAGTGCTGACCGACAATAGCTCGGCATTTCAGATCATGCAGACACTACTACCGCAAATTAAGGACAACAGCCGCGATACAACGGTTGTTGATGGCCCCCTGCAAGCCCTGATTATCACCAACCTGCAGCAACAAGAACCCATTACCCGGCAGGAGCTGGAAACCATTTTTGGTGCAAAGCAACTGCCCGTACTGGATCTTTTTTTCGCGCCGGTTGATGCGGAGCAAATGCAAGCGCGGGAGCTGCACAGAGCTGTCGCCATGCGCAAGAAAGTGGCGGACTATCAACCGCTACTAATCGATGATCAACCCAAGTTAGTCGAACAAGATCACCAAAGCTTTTTACTGGGAAGAGTGCGCGGCTTTATGCAACAAAAAGCCAGCGGTACTGAATTAAAAGCACAAAATGAAAACGTCCAGCAGTAAAACAAAAACGGGATCAGCCAGCGACTGATCCCGTGTTTGTTTTTACCTATCAGATTCGGAACATCCAATTCCGAATCTTGTAATCGCCACTCGTATGCATGACCTGATTGAGTGAAGATGGCGCTATGAATTAGGCGCTTCCCTTGACCCTACGTGGTCAACCTACCTTCCCTGACGACCTCCTTGTTACAAGCCATTTTCAAGTAAACAGGGGAGTGACGATAGTCGCAAAATTCACTGAATTCTGTAGGAAATTAGCTACAGCTGACTGCCGCATTTGGCTTATAACTGTGCGGAAATCCGGCGAACATCAGGCCTTTTTGTAAGCCGCCATACGCTCATGCAACTCGCCAATCACGGGCGCGACTGCCCCGCGCGTCGCCAAATAATGCAGATTAAATAATTCAAAATAGTCCTGTAAGGCACTGGCCGCACGCGCCTCACCCGCCATCTCCAAACACAAGCCGGCCGCTTCAGCGGTAGACAAATAATGTTCCTGATGAGATTTTCGCACCGCATAACCGCGCACCAGCGCTTCAGGCAAGACCACACAGGGAATCTCCTCCAACCAGCGGCTCAAATGAAACATACGGCCGCTCTGCTTCCAGGTTCCATCCAACAATACAAACGTCGTGATCCTCCCATCGTCCGGCAACGCCGTTACCAATCCCCGCTGTTTTGAACCTGTCTCGGTAGCATCAGCCGGAAACACAATCACACAGCGACGGCGGGGATCGCCCAACAAATCCAGCAATTCCTGCGCAGGCTCAGTACGACTCCAGCAAAAAACATGGGTCTGCTGCGGCAATAGCTCAGCAATCAAGCGACCGGTGTTGGTGGGTTTGAACACTTCATTGCGATGCATCAGCAATACAAACTCACAACGCGCCTCCAACTCCGGGCGCCAGGGACAGATACACGCAAATACGGCTAACTGGCAATGTTCACAGCGCACAACCGATTTGCCACGCGCAAGAAACTCGCGTGTAGATTCAGCCAGACGTTGCGCACGCAATTGCAGATATTGGTTGGAGAATTTATTGGTCATCAATTACTCACAGAAAAATTAGTTACACAAACCATCAAGAAATGCCTGATACGCTGCCGAATGATCCCCGGCATGGTTATCCATACCCGGCTTGGTCAAACACCCTTTAGGTTCTATGTAGCTATCAATCCGCTTTTCGGGCCGCTCATGCCAGGAGATATTGAATGCGGCGAGCTTGGGAAAGAAATACATATGCGAGTAGCCGGGGATGTTGTCATGTATCCACCAAGCCAGCGCCTGCCAGTCTTTGGTTGCTTCGCAATAAGGAAGAAAACGGGTCACCACAATACAAGCCGTTGCGCCCATACAACCATCTGCATCACGCATATCCCATATATGCCCGGCATAGTTCGCCTCATTGCGTGAGCAGTTGTATTGGTTTTTATTCTCCGCACCTTTTGCATTAACTGCACAAGAGCGAAACGCAGAACGAATCGCAATCCGCCCCAATGCATCTTGAATAGGCTCTAGTACGTTTTCGCACAGCGCCCTGCCCGCTGCGACTGCCAGATCGGGATCATCGGGAATATTAGGGATTTTTTCGATTTGCGATATTTCGGAATAGAGAAAATCGCGCATGAAAAAAGATTTGGATAGTTGGACTCGGCCAAATTCTTCCAAGGTTTTAACAGATGTAGGTGATTTCATTGCATCGCCTTCTATTTGTGACTAAAGGAAACCTAGTATGTACTAGGAATCAGCTCAATTATTTGCCGCCAGCTTAGATACCTGCCACGTGACGAAAGGTTTATGCCCATCATATAAATACACATGTTTCCCCATAACCTGTGTAAAGATCCTTGCTTTTTGCTCCCCTGTAACTAGAATTCACATCAGCTCATCTACCAGCCTTGCGCATGAGTGTAGAAGGAGTTCCGGCCCCGCCTGCTGACAGTAGGCGCGGCCAGCCTTAAACCCCGCCAAATCTTTCCCATCGCTTGTTATATTTTCTCCTCTGATGCTCATGCTCAACAAAGAAGGCTGTCCATAACAAATATTCTCTACGGCGATTCAGCACAGTGAGATAATTTTCTGACTCAAGCCACAGATGGATACGCTCCTCTCCCTTACGTGTTTCTATCCATACCTTTATTTCAGGGCAAGTTGCATTTTCGATAAGAGGGCGCGGCCAGCGGATTCGCTCACAGCGGCGCATGTCAGGTATGCGCTCAGACTCTACATCCCCCTCACTAATTAAATGCCAGAAAGTTGCCTCTTTACCATCGAT
>CAIOHY010000612.1 GCA_903858205.1 uncultured Cellvibrio sp. | reverse complement strand
ATACTGCCCACCATTCACCTTCTTTGGTTTGGATCAAATCTGCATGACCAGCGGTGGTGATGGGGTTGGGGCGATTAGCATCCAGATCCCGCTGTGTCAAAATGGGATTTTTTTCGTAGGGTACAAATGGTTCACGTAAACTTTTGCTGCGGAAAACAACGGCGGAGTGATCCATCCCTGTTCCGCCTTCGGCGCAAATCAGATAATACCATCCGTTAAATTTGTAGATATGCGGCCCCTCAATCCAAATAGGTTTTTTGGTGATATCGGTGCCGCCGTTGACAATCACTCGCCCTGAATTCTTTACAATTTTTTGTGTCTTGAGATCAAATTCCCATAACCATATTGCGCGATGCCCGTTGTAGAGCGGTTCGCCGACAGGAGCATCATTGTGCGCGATATAGACTCGGCCATCGTCATCGAAAAAAATATCCGGGTCTATTCCGCCCACTTCAGGCAATAGAATCGGATCAGACCATGGGCCAGCAGGATCTTTGGCGGTAACAATAAAATTGCCACGTACATCCACCAGCGTCGTGATTAAATAAAACGTACCATCGTGAAAGCGAATAGTGGGTGCATAAATACCGCGCGATGTTGGTTGCATATAGAGCGGTAATTGTTTGGGAGAAACCAATACATGGCCGAGAGATTTCCAGTTGACCAAATCCTTACTGTGAAAAATCGGCACGCCGGGCGAATAGGAGAACGAAGATGTCACCAAATAGTAATCATCGCCTGCGCGGGTGATGCTCGGGTCTGGATAAAATCCGGCGAGGATCGGATTTTGGAATTTGCCCTGCGCTGGTTTTTGCGCAAAGACGCCATCCTTCCCTTCATAGTTAAATTGATAAAACTCGACGCTTGCTGCGCTCGTGTTATTTATCGTCAAACAACTTGCAAATAGCACGGCGATTAATTGGATGAATTTCACTTTTTTCCTCATCGGTAACATAAAAATGGGTAGTTACCTGCGTAGCTACCCATCCTATTAGTCTATGTTGAATGCGGGTGATCACAAATTACTGCAAGCGGTGCCTTGCAGTGCGTCGGCAAAACCGCGCAGTGCGGGTTTGTCGTTGTAACTGCTGTCGAATAATAGTGGCCAGGAAATTTTTTGGTTGTCGAACTGAGTCCGGTATAAATCGTCCAGCCAGGTATTGGCATTGGTGGTGCCCCATACACTAATTCCACCGCGTAAATTGGCCGGCACTGTATCTAAATAGGCTTTTACAATCTCGCAATACCGTTTTTTCTGTGCGAGCGCGACCGTTTGCGTAAATGCACTGATTTTGTTTGCGGGATAGTTGTCGCAATAGGGTTGATTGATGGCAACATCCAGCTCGGTTATTTTCACCATTAAGCCTTTATCGACTACTTTTTTCATCGCGGCGGCGATGGTTGTGGCCGTCGGGTAGTTGAGGCACACGTGCATTTGGAACCCGATGCCATCGATTGGAATGCTTCGCGCTTGGAAATCGGTAACCATCTCGATCATTTTGTTAGTTTTGCTGTTGTTCTGCTCGATGTTGTAGTCGTTGTAATAGAGTTTTACGCCAGCGTTTGCAGCGCGTGCCGCTTTAAATGCGCGCTCGATATACACAGCACTGTTTCCACTTTTAACGTAGAAAGTTGAGTCAGTCGTGCGGAAATTGGAAGGTGTGCCATCGGTCAATGCCTCGTTCACAACATCCCAGCTCACTAGATTGTCTTTTGCTTCATAGTGATCAACGACGTTAGTGATGTGCGTTTCAAGTGCGGTTAGAAAATCGGCCGCTGAACCGCTCCAGTTTTTCATAAAGTTGGGGACTTGGTAGTCAGAGTGCCAGACGAGTGCATGGCCATGAATGTTGATATTTTTACTTTTGGCGTAATCGACAAACGCATCGGCATTCGTAAAGGTGAAATTTCCTTGCGATGGTTGCAAGTAACTCATCTTCATAATGTTGCCAGCGGTCATCTGATCAAAATGTTTTTCTACCAAGGTTTTTTCAGACGCGTTAGTCAAAATATTGTAGCTAGGTGAGTCCGTGTTAGATACTGCGACGCCGATCGGAAACGTTGCTAGTTCGCGCAAGCTATTCACGTTGGCGGAGTAAGCGCTGGCCGCACTGGATGAGGCACCACTGGAGTTGCTGGCTTTCTGTTTCAGCGTGACGCTGGCGCTTTTGATGGTGACCACTCCGGTGGGCGTCCCTTTTGCTTGAACACCGATTTGCACGTCGTTTGCGGTTTGGTCGAATTTTTTATCCGCTTCGGCAATGGTGCAGGTGATAGTCACATCGCTACCCGCAGTGAAAAGGTCGTTACCTGCCCAGCAATCCCATTCGCCCGCCCAGGCTCCACCTTTTATCTGTGCGAATGGTTGTAGGCTGGCGCCGCTGCTTTTGAATTCGCTACTCACCTTAACAATCATGGTGAAGACGGCATCTTCCAATTGAATGGGCGCGGCTATGTCTGTCACTGCGCCAAGGTTATCGCCAGCGGCGGTAAAGCTAACGCCGTCGCTGCTGTAGGTAATGCCAGAATTCCCATCGCCATTCCCACGCCAACCGCTGGTAACGCTCAGGTTAACCAGTGTCGCAGCAGCACTTGAACTGCTGGCAGCGAACGATGATGGGGGCGCGATTGACGATGCGGGTGTGGATGAGGGTGCAGCGACAGAGCTGGGCGCTACCGAGGATGCCGGAGTAGATGACGCGGGTGCTGATGAAGCAATCACAGACGATGCTGCTACTGAGCCGGGTGCCATCGAGGACGCGGCTACCGACGTTGATTTTCCGCCTCCACCACCGCAAGCGGTAAGGCCCAGCGTGACCAGTGATAAGCAAAAAGCGTGTTTAATGTGTCTCATGGTGACTATCTCATCGTTATAGTTTGTTGTTATTGTAAATTACACCATAAGGTGGATGGCTTGTATACCAGTCGCCGCATTTAGAAATGTAAACCGGCGCTGCGCTAAAGAAAAAAGGCGAATCACAGTGGATTCGCCTTTTGCGGATGTGGTTCCGAGGGACTAGTTGTTCAGGGTTATTACCCCTCCATTTGCTCCAATTCTTTGCCCTTGGTTTCTTTGATATACCACATGACAAAGAACACCGAGAAGAGCGAGAAGAAGGTGTAGATACTGTAGGCGCCCGCCAAGCCGATTGCAGAGGCGAGCAGCATCGGGAAGGTCCAGGTAATCAGGAAGTTGGCGCCCCATTGCGCCAAACCGGCGATCGCCAGCGCAGAGCCGCGCATTTGGTTGGGGAACATTTCGCCCAGCATAATCCAGACTACCGGACCCCATGACATATTGAAGAACACCACGTAAACGTTGGCGGCGATCAGCGCCAGTAAACCATCGCTGGAAGACAGTTGCAGTTTGCCTGCTTCATCAACGGGTGCATTCGCAAATGCATAGGCCACTAATGCGAGGGTGATGGTCATACCCACTGAGCCGAACCAGAGCAGGGGTTTGCGGCCGATTTTGTCCACCAGGAAAAAGGTGATAAAGCAGGCGCCGATACTGACGGCACCAGAGATCACGTTAGTGAAGAGTGCATCGCTTTCTGAAAAGCCGGCGGCTTGCCAGAGCACTGAGCCGTAGTAGAAGACTACGTTGATACCGACAAATTGTTGCAGCACCGCCAAGCCAAAGCCTACCCAAACAATTGGGCGGATTTTGCGTGTGGTTTTGTCGAGCAGATCGGCAAAGCTGGGTTTGTGGTCGTGCGCCAGAGTGCCGGAAATCTCGCTCACTTTGGCGTCTGCACCCGTTTCGCCATAGAGTTTGGCCAGGACGATTCTGGCTTTATCATTTTTGCCATTGGCGACCAAAAAGCGTGGGCTCTCGGGAATCAGGAAGAGGGCGAGAAAAAACACGCCAGCAGGGATTAATTCCATCCAGAACATCCAGCGCCAGGTCTCATAGCCCCACCAGAAAATCGCGGTAGAGCCACCGGCAGTTTCAGCCAGTTGGTAGTTGCTCAGGAAGGAGAAGAACAGGCCGCTGATGATGGCGATTTGCTGGATAGAGCTGAGTTTGCCGCGGTATTTTGCTGGCGCTACTTCGCTGATATAAGCGGGGCAGATGATACTCGCTGCGCCCACCGCCAATCCGCCAATCACACGGTAGATGATAAATTCGACTGAGCCGGTGGCGATGCCTGAGCCCCAAGCGGAAATAATGGAGAGGATGGAAGAGATCATCAGTACCCACCAGCGACCGTATTTGTCGGCCCATTGGCCGGCAAAAAAGGCGCCGACAGCACAACCGAGCAGCATGGATGACACGCTGAAACCAGTGCCCATGGAGTCGGAGTTGAAGGCTTTTTGTAGTCCATCGACAGTGCCGTTAATCACGCCGCTGTCGTAACCAAACAGGAAGCCACCGATAGTGGCGATCAAACTAATCAGAATGACAAACGACATGTTTGCCTGAGCAGTGCTAGGGGTCTCGTTCATGGTGATACCTATTATTGAAATTATCTTTATTTGCCAACCTTCCGGTCAGCTTTGTTATTGCCGCTGGTTCGACGGCGCGACCATATCATAGTTGCCGGGTTGCGGGCAGTTGTCGACCGGCGTTGGGGGTATTGAGCCAAGCAAAACGCCGGTCTCGTGAACCGGCGTTTCAGGGTGAAGGGAATACTAAAGCAATATGGTTTTATTGACTATATGGCGACTCGTATACTGCCGGTTAAATCGGTGATGTTAAATTTCAAACGCAAAGCCGGACTCGCTCAAATGCTTATAGGCTTCGGCATCGAATCGATAAAGGCTAGCGGCTCTGTGCGGCACGCCCTGCTGTTTTTCGTTGCAGGGGCTGAGCAGGTTCATCTTCATAATCTTGCGGCGGAAGTTGGGTTTATCCAGCTTGGTGTTGAGGATCGCCTCATACAGCGCTTGCAGCTGCAGCAAGGTGAATTTCTCTGGCAGTAAGTTAAAACCAATCGGTTGATGACAGACTTGGTGGCGCAGCACCTTGAGGCCGTGCTTGACGATTTCGGCATGGTCGTAAACTAGCTCTGGCAGTCTGTTCACGCTTTGCCAGCTCACATCGGCCGCGCTTTGGCCCGCAACCAGCGAGAAATTCTCGGCACTCACCAGTGCGTAATAGGCGATGGTGACTACTCGTTCGCTCGGAAAGCGGTCTACGCGGCCAAAGGTCTTGAGTTGCTCAAGGTACAGATCGCTTACGCCGGTCAGCTCTTCCAGTAGGCGATAGGCGGCATCGCGCAGGCTTTCATCGTAGCGAATCCAGCCTCCGGGCAGTGCCCATTTGCCTTGGTGCAGAGGGTCGGTTTGTTTTACCAAGAGGATTTTCAGGTCGTCGTCGTCCAACCCAAATACCAGATTGTCGATAGACAGTGTTTTGATGACATTCTCCGCTAGGCTTAATGCGTTCGGGGAGTGTTGGCTACCGGGAATGTGGGTGTTGGGCACGTGCAATGTCCTCAGAGCTTAGGCTGGAGTGATTGTTTCTGCTGGCTGATAGCGTGCCAGTCAATAGGCTTATTTAATCGGCATTGTATAAGCACGTCAAACAATGGTCGAGAGGGGCGTTTGCGCTCGCCCTTGCGGTAGGTCGAGCTGACCGGTATGTGTGCACTATAGTCTGTTGTTGGTGGGGTGCGTCGCTTTTTGCTGCGAGCTTCTCGCGCAAGCGAGGGCGTTGATAAATATTTACGCACCTCATTCTTGTTGTCATATGGACAATAAGATATGATGTTTGT
>CAIOHY010000611.1 GCA_903858205.1 uncultured Cellvibrio sp. | reverse complement strand
GTTTGGTTAAACGTCTCTGTGCCCAGCGCACCGCTTGCCCAACCCGGTGTCAGATTCCCGCGAACGGGGTTTTTAGTTGTGCTCTTAACACAAACACCAGCAGCATTGGTTTCAGAACAAGTGTAGTTAGTAGCAGACTTATCCAGGCCAGAGAATAAGTAGGTACTGGTGTTGGTGTTGTTCGCCTTCAGATCAAGAGACAGAGCGTGCAAACCAAAGGTCAATTGCTCGGTAGGAGCCCACTGCGCGGTCAAATCCAGTGCGGTACGCTCACGCTCTTGAATAAACGTCGTTGGAGAAACATCATCCCACCAACGGTAATCAGCCTCGGTACCACGACGCACGTAGTCAAAGTTTTCTGTTGCGCCGGCAACCAATACACCGAAGGTTTCTGAATCATTTTTCCAGCTGTACAAACCTGATACTTCAGGAGAAACATCATCACTGATGGTACCGGTACGTGCTTTAGCGCCAACATAAACACTGTTGGCTTCCATATCCAAAGGCTTGCGGGTTTTAACAATAACAGTACCGCCAATACCACCTTCATTCAGGTCGGCTTGCGACGATTTATACACATCCATACCGCCAACTAACTGTGAGGGAAGTAGCGAGTAGTTAAAGCTGCGATCGATCGCTTGCTGGTCGTACCAGCCAGTGGACGCAACATTTTGACCATTGAGCTGAGTCAGCGTCATTTGCGGAGCTGCACCACGAATCGATACAGAAGCGCCCTGACCAAACGCGCGGCCTACCGTTACTCCGGGAACACGGCCCAGTGATTCACCTACATCCGAATCCGGAAATTTACCCACGTCTTCCGCTGAAACGGCATCTACCACGGCGGTAGAATTACGCTTGATATCGACGGCATTTTTCAACGCACCGCGAATACCGGTTACAAATACCTCTTCCGGCTCTGCACCTGCCTCTTGTGCATTGGCGGTGACTGCAAAACCCATCATCGCGACAGCGGCTACCGAGCCGAGCATCAGTGCACTCTTATTGGCCAGCTTGATCGCATCACTCAACTTGTTACGCATGGTTATTCTCCCGTGACTTGGCAATTTATGTGTTTTTAATAATGACCCAACTTTTCAACAATCGCCGCCAAAGACAACGTTGTCGATGAGGAAACATTACCCACACAAGACAACGTTGTCAACACACCTTAAATCAACGAGGAATTCCGATGAATGCTAAAAATCGAGGGTGGATTGATAAATTTGTTACAAATCAGCCAATTGGAAGATTTAAACGACGCAAGCATCAGCGAAAAAAAATTTCCGTACCGAGGAAAAATGATTACGAAAATACTCATTCACAATCGAGTGCAATAAAAAAGCCGCACAAAGCGGCTTTTTACAGGGGAGATGCCCCAGCTATGACTGCACAATCATGAACCACTAATTCGCCAGGCGCGCCCGCAATTGACGCAAGCTGGCCTTTACACTGCGCGCGTTTTCAGGGCCCATACGCAGCATCAATTTATGGGTTTGTGGCAAGATCTCGAGCGCAGGGTCGGCATATTGGTAAAACACTTTTGGCCGCACCAGCAGCAAGTCACCCTGCACATCGGGAGCCGCAAGAATATTGTCGATTGCGGCAATCATCACGCTGTGAAAGTTAGGTTTCTTCAAACCCAGCTCGCGAAAGGCTTCTTCCATTAGTGGATAGAAGCGGCGATAGACGGCGGCCGCTGCATCGCTATCGATTAACGCCAGCGTCGTCACGTAAGGTTCATAGCGCTGGTAGTTATTCGGTGAAACACGCTCCTGATCCACTGCGGTACCCGCGACCATGACGGAAAAAGTGTCTGCAATAAACGGCGGTGGTGGTGAAACCACCGGGCGATATTCGTGAATAACCTTGCCTTCTGCCACATTGTTAACGGCTAACACAAACTTACGCAGCAGTTCTTGAGGTACCAGTAGCTGCAGCAATCCCTCTCCGCGCAACTGCTGTAATGCAGCCAATATGCTGGTGTCGCTCTCATTCAACACCGGTAGAGGCTCTACTTCAATGACGGGTTGCGGAGGTTCGTACTCAACAATAGGGGCTGCAGCCGCACTGCTAGTAGCAACGGCTTGCGGCGCAACAGCTACTGGCGTGGTAACGGTTTGTGATGCGACCGGCGCATCATCACGTAAAAAGAAGAAGGCAGCCGCGGCACCGATCAGTGCCAGCACCACAATAACAATCATGGTGGTAGACGAACTCTTGCGCGGTTGGTAGTCATCACTCATAGCAATACCCTTTGTTTGGCGTTTGATGGCAACTACTGTTAATCACTAACAGCGGAGCAGGATTATGGCCTAATCCACAATAAGGGGACAGCCTTGATCCTCACTGGTTCCCCAATTTAATGATGCTGACCATGGAACAACCGGGGCGTGACTCATTTGGCCGTAGGTGCAGGTGCGGAGGTGCAGGTTCGGAGATGCAGGTAAACGGATTTTTGATCTATTCCCCGCGAAGCCACCCTGTCTGACTACAACTGGCTGGAGAATCGCCAGGCAAGCACAAAGAAAGTACACAAAACCACCAAGCGCAAATTGCGGCTTGGTGGCAAATACAGTATCCTTCCTAATAATCACTCTCATTTGCATTCAAGATGTGTTTACTTATGAATACTGCCGTGTTTGCCAATACGCTACCCACCACACTCCGTCTGGATCAATGCCGCAAAGGTGCGACGGTGCGCGTCACCGGTTTGATCGAGCAGCCACTGTTCGGCAGTCAGGATGAGCGCGTCAGCTTGCGCCTGAAAGAGCTGGGCTTTTTACCCGGCGCGCCCCTAAAAGTCATTGGCTTTGGCCTTCTGGGGTCAGACCCGCTCGCCGTGCAAGTCAACGGTACCAAATTCGCTTTGCGTCGCGCTGAAGCAGCCAAAATCTGTGTCGAGCCAATCGATAACCCCAGCCTTTAATCAGGTAGCAACATGTCCACCCCCATTCGCTTCGCCTTGATTGGCAACCCCAATTGCGGCAAAACTTCCTTATTCAACCGCCTGACCGGCGCACGGGCCAAGGTTGCCAACTACCCCGGCGTTACCGTTGAGCGCCGCTCCGGCTGGGTTACAGGTTTACAGCAACCGGCTGAATTGCTCGATTTGCCCGGCACTTACAGCCTGTTCGTAACCTCGCCCGACGAGCAGGTCGCGCGCGATGTGATCCTCGGCCAACTGGCTGGTGAACGCCGCCCGGATTTACTGATCGCCGTCATCGATGCGTGCAACCTGCGCTTGGGGTTGCGCCTGGTGATGGAGCTTAAAAGTCTCAATCGCCCGATGATTCTGGCGCTCAACCAGATGGATGAAGCCAAGCGTCGCGGTATCAGCATCAATACTGTTGCCCTCTCACAGGCCATCGGCATTCCTATTATCGAAACCGTCGCGGTTAACAGCCAAGGCGTAGCAGAACTTCGCAAAGTACTGGATGGCTATGCGCAACAACCATCGACACCCGAGGGGGAGCAAGTACTTGCGCTCAGCGACCGTCAGGAATCCGTAGAGGCGCTTTACGCCGAAATCGAAAGCATCATCAGCCAGCACGTTATCCAACCGACGCATTTACCTCGCTGGCAGGACCGTCTGGACTCATTGGTGATGCATCCATTGCTCGGTTTGGTGGTGTTGTTCAGTATTTTGCTGGTGATCTTTCAGGCGGTATTTGCCTGGGCATCGCCCGTGGTGGATTTAATTGATGCCGGCTTCAGCGGCTTGGGGGGATTGGTCGGCGCGGTTTTACCCGATGGCATTCTCAAAGATTTTATCGTCGATGGACTTATCGCTGGGGTTGGCGGCGTATTGGTGTTCCTGCCGCAAATTATCATCCTCTTCTTCTTTATATTGGTGCTGGAAGATACCGGCTATCTCACCCGCGCCGCATTTTTGCTGGATCGCCCCATGCGCGGTTTGGGTTTATCGGGCCGCTCGTTTATCCCGCTGCTGTCGAGCTTTGCCTGCGCCGTGCCGGGCATTATGGCGACGCGTACTATCGCCGATCCGCGCGAGCGTTTCATCACCATCATGGTCGCGCCGCTGATGACCTGCTCGGCGCGCTTGCCGGTTTATGCATTGATCATCGCCGCGTTTATTCCCGAGCAAACCGTCTGGGGCTTTTTTAATCTGCAAGGCCTTACCCTGTTTGCGCTTTATTTTGCGGGCGTCGCCAGCGCTGCATTGATTGCCTGGATCATGCGCCGCCGCGCCAGTGGCCGCGAAGAATTTCCGCTACTGCTAGAATTACCCACTTACCGCTGGCCGATGGCCTATCACCTGTTGATGGGCTTGCGTGAACGCGCGTGGATTTTTATTCGCCGAGTGGGCACCATCATTCTCGCGCTCTCGATTGTGCTCTGGTTTTTAGCGACCTTCCCCGGCGCTCCGGCCGATGCAACTCAACCAGCGATTGATTACAGCTTCGCCGGACAACTCGGCCATTTTATGCAACCGTTGTTTGCCCCACTCGGCTTTAACTGGCAGATGTGTATTGCGCTGATCCCAGCTATGGGCGCGCGCGAAGTCGCGGTGAGCGCACTGGCAACCGTTTATGCGGTGGGTGAAGAATCGATTGACGTTGCACTCGGCTCCGCACTGGCTGCAAGCTGGTCGCTACCGGTAGCCTTCTCTTATCTCGCCTGGTTTGTGTACGCGCCCCAATGTATATCCACCATTGCGGTAGTAAAGCGCGAAACCAACTCCATCAAAGCAACCACCTTCTTCACCATTTACTTATTTGCATTGTCTTACTTTGCCGCTTGGGCGACTTATCAAATCGCCAGCGCCATTGTGGGTTAATTGATAAGAGGAGAAACCGATATGTGGCAAGAAGTGATCGTCGGAGTTTGCGTTATCGCGGCGGTGATTTTTTTAGTACGCCGCTGGTTGTTTCCTTCAGCCAAAAAATCCGCCGCCTGTGGCGGATGCGGTGGCTGCGCCAAGACGAGCGAGTCAAGCTCCGCGAATCCCACCGAAAGAACATAAGACTGATTTGTAGGGGCGCCGCTTGCTGCGCCCTTTGTTTTGATCCTACCCACTATTATCCCCATCCCCCGTTCACACAATCTATTTGTTTCTAATTGCTGCCTTAAACCTGCGAGACAATTGGCACGGCCGTTTTGGACGCAGTAGTTTTGGGCACGGCAGTTTTGGGCGCGGCAAGCAGCGCCCCTACTCGTTTGCGCTTTGAGCCGAATATGCCTATTATTCGGCTCATT
This sequence comes from uncultured Cellvibrio sp., assembly GCA_903858205.1. GTDB lineage: Bacteria > Pseudomonadota > Gammaproteobacteria > Pseudomonadales > Cellvibrionaceae > Cellvibrio. Next base: position 1,662 of record CAIOHY010000611.1, on the reverse strand, counting down.
GCGAGAGCCGAATATGTAAATTAATCGGCTCACCCCTACCCCCGGAGACAGCCTTGACCGACTACACACCACCAAATCGCTGGATTTGGCAGCAGGCTGACTGGCCGGAATTCCGCTGGGATGATGCGCGTGTGCAGCCAATGTTGCGGCAGACACATCTCAACCTGGGGGTTTTGCTGGGGCGCGCAGGCTCGGTGGGGGGTGATTTGGATGCAGCTGCGACCCTGGATGCGTTGCTGCAGAACATCATTACCTCTTCCGCGATTGAGGGTGAGGGTTTGAATGTGGGATCGGTGCGCTCGTCCTTGGCGCGGCGTTTGGGCATCAGGTTAGAAGATGAGTTAACGCACACAACGTCATCGCGCACTGAAGGCTTGGCTGACCTAATGATGGACGCCGTGCAAAACCCTCAAGTGCCGCTCTCACTTGAGCGTTTGCTGAAATGGCATTGCTGGTTATTCCCCGACGACGAACCGCGTCTGATTTCGATTCGCGTGGGGCAGTTGCGCGGGAATGAGCCGATGCAGGTGGTATCTGGTCGCATCGATAAACCCAAAATTCATTTTGAAGCACCGCCACGCCATATTTTGGATGAGCAACTCGCGCGGTTTATCGATTGGTTTAACCAATCAAATCATCCATCACTTGACCCTTTGGTGCGCGCCGCAATCACCCACTTTTGGTTTATCACCTTGCATCCGTTTGATGATGGCAATGGGCGGATTACGCGCGCGCTAACCGATCTGGCATTGGCACAGGCAGATGCGCAATCCATCCGTTTGTACGCAATGTCAGCCGCAATTTTGGCAAGTCGTAGCGACTACTACCGTATTTTGGAAAAGTCACAAACGGGGGATTTGGATATCACCGAATGGCTTGAATGGTTTTTGCTAACGCTCAACACCACACTGCAAATGGCGTTGGTGGCAATCAACCGCACCTTACAAAAGCGTCGTTTCTGGCAGCAATTTCATACCGATAATTTTTCCGCTGAGCAGCGCAAAATTCTTAATCGTTTATTAGATGGTGGCGAAAGAGGATTTGAAGGAGGCATCAGCGCTGCGCAGTACCAAAAAGTGGCCAAGGTGAGTAAAGCCACAGCAACACGCCATTTGAGCGATTTACTCAACAAAGGTTGCTTACAAAAATTGCCGGGCGGCGGGCGCAGCACACGTTATCAGATTGCCGCGTTCTAACCAGCGAATAACTACTCCTTCCCCAACGCCGATAAATCAATCCAATAGCGGGGATTATTTACCGGTGTTTCAGCGGGTAAGTAAGGATTTTTTAATTCGATGATGCGGCGGCTTTTTACTTTATCCAAGCCCGAACTTACACGCGGGTGATCATAAAAAAACTGGTCGAACTTGCCGTTGTCGATTAATGCTTCCATGCCCTTTTCGATGCGTTGTGCCAAGGCTTCATTGTCTTTGTTGACGAAAAAGTAAATGTCAGTGGGATAGTAGAGCAAAAGGTTTTCTTCAACGATCAAATTGGTGTCGTTCCTCTGCAACAGTTCAAACCACGCCTCAGAAATTCCACGGGGAAAGTAATCAAAGCGTTTAGCCGTAATCATGCGGAATAGCGATTCAGTACTGTCCGCGGTGGTGAGACGCAAGCCATTCGCTTGGAGTATTGTGGTATCGGGCCAGTGGGTGCCCT
>CAIOHY010000610.1 GCA_903858205.1 uncultured Cellvibrio sp. | reverse complement strand
GTAAAAATCCGGAAATCGTAGTGGGCACACCAGGGCGATTGGGTGAGCACATCTCTCATAAATCGACTGAGTTTTCCGGTTTGGAATTTTTGGTTTTGGATGAAGCGGATCGCATGCTCGATATGGGCTTAAGCGATGACGTATTAAAAATCACCAATACCTGCCGCCCCGAGCGCCAGACGTTTTTGTTCTCCGCCACTATGGAACAAAAAGGTCTGCGCCATCTGATCAAACAAGTGATTCTGGGTGAAGCAGAAGAAATTTATATCGACGAAAAGCCTAATGCCATCACCCAGCAAATGTTATTGGCCGATGATTACAAGCACAAAGAAAAATTGTTGGTCGCGCTGCTGCAAAAATCGACGTTTGAAAAAGTCATTATTTTTACCAACACCAAACTCAAGGCCTCGCAGTTGGATAATTTGTTGCGTTATAACAAATTTCGCGTCGGCACTTTGCACGGCGATATAACGCAAGACCAGCGCAAGATTACGCTCGACCATTTTCGCCAAGGCAGAACCACCGTTTTAGTCGCTACCGATGTAGCAGCGCGCGGGTTAGATATTCCCGGTGTAGAGCTGGTGGTGAATATGGATATGGCGTATTCGGGTGATGAGTATCTTCATCGCATCGGCCGGACAGGCCGCGCCGATAGCGAGGGCAGGGCGGTGTCTTTGGTGGATGCGAAAGAGTGGAATCTCACCAAAGGAATCGAACGTTACCTGGGCGCAACCTTCGAGTTAATTACTATGCCGGGTTTGAAGGGCAAATATCAAGGCCCGGATAAAACCAAATCGTCTGGCAAGTCTGTTGGTACGAAAAAGAAAACCACCGCAAAAGATAAAAAAGACGATACCAAAACGCCTAAGGTAAAAGTGCGCGAGCGCGATAAGAAAAATATTGGCAATCGCCGTGTACCTACTGCTCTGAAGAATGTAGCAACGGTTGATGGTTTTGCTCCGCCGAAAAAGAAAATCACCAAACAGGTTGAGGATAATGATGAGTAAGGGTGCCGCGTTTACGCCCCTGCTTATGCGTTGCCGCTATGTCAATTTTATTTCAATTAAGTGATTGACCGCTTTTTAAAATAAGCCTAGTATCAAGTCAAAGGTGGTGAAATTAACCAGTAGCCGCCTCGCAAGCATGTGAAGTTTGCGTTGTATTGATAACAACTTCATGTGCATTCCTAAAGTAGATTTCTGGCACCGCCAGCGTAATCTATCTGTCACAGACTTTTGTTTTAGTAGATGTGTTTTATTGAAAACGTTCTACTGCAAGTGTTCTACTCAAAGTGTTTTATTGTTTTTTAATCAGCGATTTGCGTGTGAGTGAATCATCAACTGATCAATGAGTAATAGAAGGGGGTAAACGACACAGACATCATTCCATAGAAAATTGCGTTCTCGGGTAACTTCACGATATTGGGCCTTTGCGAAATCGCCCGTATTATTTTCAGACCTGAAGGGGATTATTCTTTATGGCAAGAAAAACGCATGCCAGACGTAGTGCAAACCATCACTCATACGATGACACCAGCTACCCAGCGTCGCGACACAAATCGCGAAAGAATCAACGTAGTGATGACAACATTGTCGAAATAAAATCCCGCTCGCAGCAAGTCGAAACAGCTTACTCTCCCCCTCGCTCCCCCCAACCACTTCGCGCTAAAACAAAATCCCAGCAGCAGTACATCAACGCTATTAATAGCCACATGCTTACCTTCGGTATTGGCCCAGCCGGTACCGGTAAGAGTTATTGTGCTGGCGCATTAGCTGCAGAGGCGCTGGAGTCGGGGCGTATTGAGCGCATCATTCTCACGCGCCCAGCGGTGGAGTCCGGTGAGAATCTCGGTTTTTTACCGGGCGATCTCGATGAAAAATTTTCTGTGTACATTGATGCCTTCCGCGATATTTTAAATGAGCGTCTTGGTGCAGGAACTGTGGACTATTGTTTGCGTCACGGTCGTATAGTTGCAGCGCCACTCGCCTTTATGCGCGGTAAAACGTTTAACAGCAAAACCTTTGTGATTCTCGATGAAGCGCAAAACACCAGCCCAGCGCAGATGAAAATGTTCCTCACCCGAATTGGCGAAGATTGTAAGGTCGTCATTAATGGTGATATCAAGCAGAGCGACATTCGTGGTCCCAACGGCTTGGAGGATGCAGTTAATCTGTTAGATGGTTTAGCGAATGTGTATGTTCACGAGTTTGAACGTGAAGATATTGTTCGCAGCGGTTTGGTGCG
>CAIOHY010000609.1 GCA_903858205.1 uncultured Cellvibrio sp. | reverse complement strand
CAGCAACATGCTGTTGTAACTCGGCCAAATCGAATGACTCAATAAAGCCCTGCGCGTGCGTAAATACGTGCATATCCATATTCTTACCCCACTCGACCCGTTGGAATTTCTGCGTAGATGTAATCCAGCGCAACGATGTTTTTTGACGTAGCAGTAGTAGACGACGCGACTAGCCCCACGTTGTGGCGGTTAGCGGTAGGTATGTTCGACGACAGCGTGACCGTAAACACCGTTGCGCCCGCCGCATCACGCACGTTAAACGTCGCAGCCGTTGCGCCCGCGTTAATCACAATTTCAAGCGTGTACCAGGTATTTCCAGAGAGAGTCCCGATAGCGCTCTGAGTGGTAGCCCCGCCGCTGTTAGTACGCGCCGTGGCTACGCCCGCCACTACGTGCATAAGCGTGCAGTTATTGCGCAGCGTGTTGTTCCATTCGGGAGTAAAGCCGAAGCAAAAACTACTATCGGCCATAGTGGCGGAGGGAATATAAATATCCGCGCGCGCAACCTGCCCGCCGGTTAACCTGATGTGATTCCACCCAGAGGTAGCAAAGCCAATACCAGAGTTTGCACTACCGCCAGACCTCAACATGGTGACGCCGTGCCTGCTACCGACCATTGAGTCGCTGTTGAACGTAGGAGAGCTATCAGCGCCGCCGCCGTTGCCATGCGTCTGGAATCCTTCGCCTACGTAGCCTGACTCGAACGCATCCCCAAACAAGATGACAGTATTTATGCTTGAGCCACCGCCGCCAGCAGGGCCAGCTGGCCCCTGAATACCCTGCGGCCCTTGGGGCCCTGTAGCGCCGGTCGCTCCAGTTGGGCCAGCAGGGCCTGTATTGCCGGTATCACCTTTTAAACCTTGAATACCCTGCGGCCCTTGTGGACCAGTAGCCCCCGCTGGCCCTTGCGGCCCACTTTGTGGATCAACCCACTGAACCGCATAAGATGCGCTCGACGTTTTCGCCAGCACCTGCCCAGTGGTACCACCAGAAGGAACGCCACCGCCCCCACCGCCTCCACCAGACGCTGGATCAACCCATTCAACATCAAATGATGCGCCAGTTTTTTTTGCCAAAACCTGCGCGGAATTTCCGCCGCCAGGCAAACCAACAAAGCTGGGAACCAGAACAGTACGAGAGGTTGGTTTTACGCGAACCTTTACAACAATGCTCATCGCGTAGCCCCCTTATCGAGTGTGATTTTCATTATTTCGGAGCGAATACCGGCGCTATCTTTCAGTGCGAGCAAATCCAAAAACGCGATATTAAAATCATAAGCGCGCGTCATGGGCGCCGTGATCGCCAAGTTTACTTTTCCCGTAGCATCGCTACGGGTAACCTGCGGCGATTCATCATTCCACTGCGCGATCACATCACCGCCACGGCTGTTTTTTCTCAGCTCAATGCTTACCGAAAAACCGGTAATATTTTTTGGCAAATCGTTTTCAATAACTTCAAATTCAATATCAAACGGCTCACCGGACACCATTGTTTCTTCAATCATAATTGGCCTTCGCCCACCTCTAACCACTGTACAAAAACCCATAACTGCCAGTGAATCGCGGCGCAGGGCGTTAACGATCAAAATGCTCAAATCAAAAGGAGTGCAGCCCATGACAACAGCCCAAATTCAAGCGACAAAAAAACCGCCATGCACGAATGCATGGCGGTTAGGCTGCCCGCTTCTTTTTTGGCCTCTTAATCTCGTACCACTCAAACCCTCCACCATCAAGCTCGCGGAAAAATATATCTCTTTTTGCAGCTATAGCTTGGCAAACAGCACCCTGAGTAACTCCCAGTATCTCGGCAATCTGCCCCTGAGTCCTACTCTTTACAAAATCCTCGATATGAATATCTGCCATCTGACGAACCCCCAAAGATCACATCAATCCATATTAGCTAAACTATTACCGAAACTCAATAGTTTAGCTAATTGCACTTATTATTAATAAAACTATTATTCACGCCATGGCCAGACCATCTATCCCACCCGAACAAAAGTTACGCGAAGGCCAGTTTTTACTGGAGATGCTCACTCGCGCCCAAGACCGCGATCAATCCATCACGCAGGAATCGATCGCCCTAGAACTTGAGATGACTCAAGGGAATATTAATCATTGGATAAAGGGGCGGTCCCACATTCCGGACAGCCACTTCATTTGGCTTGGCAAGCGCCTAGGCTTTGACCCTGTGGCCATAAGGCCTCGGCTGGCAGACTACAAAATAGATGCGATCATGAGCCCGAAAGAGAAACGGATTTTTGCGGCCTATCAGGCGGATCCTGAGTTTCGGAAGAGTGTTGATGCAATTGCAGAAATGTCTGCCGTTTATCGTGCAACTTCATCAATTGCTCAATCCGATCAAGACCAGACTGATCCAAAGACCGATAAAAATTTAAAAAAGTAATTAAGTCCATATATACGTCCATTTTCTTTGAATTGCGGCATATGCCAGCTAAAAAATAGCCGGTAAATTCTGGACTTAAAATAATTTTCTTTGTTCTAATTTTTGATAACAAAACTTTACGAGGGAATAAGCATGGACTTTATTGATCAAATAAGATTGCTTTCAAATAGAGTTGTAGCCGCGAAAGACATTATTCAAACCGAAGAAGCAACGAAGAATGCGATGATCATGCCCTTCATTCAAGCTCTCGGTTATAACGTATTTGATCCAATGGAAGTGACGCCGGAATTAATTGCAGACATAGGCACAAAAAAAGGCGAAAAGGTGGATTACGCAATACTAAAGGACGGCGCGCCAATAATAATATTTGAATGCAAAAAAGCTGGCGGCGACCTTAACATAAATCACGCATCACAATTATTCAGATACTTTCATGTGACCGAAGCGCGATTTGCCGTTTTAACAAATGGCCTGATATACAGATTTTTTACCGATTTAGAACAACCCAATAAAATGGATGAGAAGCCTTTTTTTGAATTTAACATCTTGGATTATAAAGACCGAGATATAGAAGAGCTGAAAAAGTTTGCAAAATCCTCATTTAATGTCGATTCAATTCTGACCACAGCCAGTGATTTAAAATACACCAAGGCAATAAAAAATAGAATTAGCGAATGGCTTGGCAGCCCGCCAGAAGATTTCGTTAAGTTACTGACTGCTGATTTAATTGGATCAAAACGATTCACTCCCGCAGTCAAGGATCAATTTACGGCAATAACAAAGTACGCAGCGGAATTACTTATAAGTGATCGTATAAATGAAAGATTGAAGGGCGCCATGGCGCCTGACTTGCCGGTTACAAAAATTGGCGATTCAGAACAAATGCCAACCTCGACT
>CAIOHY010000608.1 GCA_903858205.1 uncultured Cellvibrio sp. | reverse complement strand
CTTGGAGACCCTTGCAATCAATACCGCCCTCAACATATTCACCAAGGCAAATCCAGCTTGCATGACAAGCCCAAAAAGGACAATGCCAACCGCAAATACCATCAACCGCTCATCAATCGATTCCACTCGGTTCGAGTAACGTACAAGCGTTGCAACCCCTTCCGTGACACCTATCGCTGCACCGGACGCCGAGGACATAATCAAGATGAAATACATACGCGATAAGTTAGGCAGCAACTGAAGTGCAGTAACCATCTGACCCCGTCGCCATTGACGAATCGATTCGGAAAAATTATCAAAAACGTATGCCACCGCATAGGGTAAGAGCGAGAGGACGACAATCGAAATATTAGATAAAGGCAACGTTAATCCGGCAATTTGGACTTGTCTCGGCAGCAAATAAAGCAGACTAATCATCACAAGAAAAGTTGGCATCGCGCGAATCATGGCGATCAGGAAGGTGATAGTTCCAGCTACAAAACCACCCGTCAAACTCACTGCGGTGAGTAAACCGCCGATCAACAAGCTAGCGAGCAAGGTCAGTGAGGCAATTTGGAAGTTAACGACCATCCCCTCCAGCAGCGCGGGCATGAAATCTGGCGGAAGAAAGCTCAGCAGATCACTCACGGCGCATCTCCGATCTCGCTACGCCTTTTTCTAGCCAGTCTCCCGCCTTGCCGCACAACCAAACCACAACAAAAACAATGGCCATATAAAACAGCATTAGAAAGAGGTAGGTCGCGAGGCGAGAGCTAGAAAACGAACTGATGTCTGTCATCGCGGAAAGTAATTCCGGCGCACCAATAAAGCTTGCTGCAGGCAAGGCCTTACTCGCATTAACAAGAAACGCTTGCATCTGGATTTGCGAGCGACGAAGCGCTTCAACAAAGAGTCCCAGTGAACGGTCACGACTTTCACCGCGCAGACTCGCGATCGATTCAGCAATGGACTGACCAGCGTTAGCACCATTCATGAGACCCGTCACCACAATACAAACGGTGAGGCCTAAGCCTATCGAATAAGAGAACAGGGATGTTGCAAAAACAAGACCAATCACCAAAGCGAGAACAAACGGCGTAGACTGGACTGTGATGACGAGCAACCTCGTTATCCAGCGCAGAATACGAATCGGCGAGCTCAACGTCCATCCAACCAAGCAGGCGATTAGCAGCGTTGCGATCAACGATCCGATGAGCAACACAAACGTACTCACAACGCCTAACTTAAAAAGAGTCCACCCGGGGACGGTCGTGAGCCAAGGAAACGAAACATCGACACCTGTGAAGGTTGAAAATAATACTTCAATCTCTTTTATAAAAGCTGAAAACGGCGTGGGTGTGAGAACGGTATCTAGTGGTGAAAGTATGCAGTCCGGATTGGTGTTGCCAGTAGAACGATTGCAGCTGTCTTTCTTCCAAGTGTCCCTTTCGCCCTCAAGGAAATCGGTGTTGATGCGGTTCGCCTGCGCCAAGTCAACAAGCTCGCCATCGCGGTGCATCGTCTGAAATGTCAACCCTAAAGCAAGCGCTAAGTCTTTCGCGTTCTGTTTAGGCACCGCCGCTCCCCAAGGCACCGGTGCGAAACGGAATTTCGTATCAAATTTTTGATAAAACTCAGGATCGCGGTAAAGCCCAGCAAAGAAACTGTCATCATGCGCCGCTAAGACACACACACCTGAATCAAGCGCCTCCTCTAACTTCGCAGAACCGTCGAAAAGCATCAGACGAAGGCCGTGTCCCACCAACCCAGCATTTTGATAGGACCCGACGGTCACACAGACAGTACGGCCAGTTAAGCCATTCCAGTCGACGGCTCGAATATTGCGATCACCCGTGATTTCAGTCTGAGAGGCATAGTAATGGGGCCTCACAAAAGTAATCTGGCTGTCGCGCTGTGTCGTGTGGCCTAAGGTCGAAAGAACTACATCTACTCG
>CAIOHY010000607.1 GCA_903858205.1 uncultured Cellvibrio sp. | reverse complement strand
TGCAAAGGCAAGCGCGCATTTACATTGCGATAAATATTGTGGTGGAAAGTAATTTCACGGCCGCCGGCGATATCGCTGCTGCTGGAACCATCAAGCCCGACTTTTTTACTATCGCGAATTACGTTGTAAGACACAGTGATGTTGTGCGAATCTTTTTTGATATCGATCGCGCTTTCAAAAGTCAAATCGCCATCCGGTGAACCCTTACACTCATTGTTCACTGCAAATAATTCGTTGTGGTCGATATGCACATTGGTGCCGCTATCGATACGAATCATATCGGCGTCATTGTTGGCGCCGGCGAGCGCACCGATTTTCATGTTGCGCACTATCACGTTGTTGGATTTATTAATCACAACACCAAAGTTTGCAGACGAACCGTTAGCGCCGATGATGGTGATGCCTTTGGTGAATTCTTTGATTTCCACAAAACGGTAGGCATCATTCCAACGCGGCTTGGGGCAGTTGCCTGAAGCATCCACCGTGTGATCTTTCATGACTTGATTGATCAGTGCATCTTCATTGCCGGTGTAGGTAATGATGAGCGGGTAGGCGCCGCCGGTAACCTTGTTGCCGTTGGCATCAAGCTTGGCATTGGCGATGATTGTGTTGATTTGTTCGTAAGTGGACGCGCTGAATGATTTGGCACCGGTGACGTTGCCACCATCGGTAGTGGAGAAGCCGCCGGTTGCAGCAGCAAATGCCGGGCTGCCTGCGCATAATGCGACGGCAACGGCGATGGTTTTCAGATTGAAGTCTTGTTTTCTCTCTTGGGATTTAGCGGTGTTTATGGTGAACATAATTACAATCTCGTCTTAGTTATTAACATTAAGGACGGATTGACCGATATGCCTTTCTGCAATTTGAGGAATTACATCTTTCCAGAAAACTACGCAGCGTTATTTTTATTTTTCCCGCCCGAGATTATCGTCTCACACGATCAACTAAGCCTTGGGTCAGGTAGCGACTCTGGTTTTGTTTCAGGTCGTTGAGGCTAGTTTTACATTTATATGATCAGAAATCCAGATTATCGCGTTGCGGCATTCTTTGCCGTTTCCATTGGTTACACCAACGGGTTATAGGCCGCCCCTATTTACCTGGTCATTCAAAATCGGCGGTAGTTGCGCGGCAATATCCGCACTGGTGACTCTGGTGCGCGCCTTGGTGCTGAGGTTTTGCAAATGGTTAATCACGTCATTCGCGAGCCAACTTACGGATTGATCCGGATGATTCACCAGATTTTCGACAGGGCGAATATGGCTTTCATTTCCCGTAGCTCGCAATGCGAGGAGCGCATCAAGAACGACGCTGAGGTCATTATCCTGTAGGACTGGAACCACAAGATTGGCAACGCCCGCGTAATGGGTTTTTGCCAGATCATTCAATGCTTGGCGGCGCGCGGCGGGATTTTCATTCCCCAATGCCGCGTGGCTTTCGGCTACCAGTTGGTCTAATAAATGGTCGTCGCCGCGTAATGACAACAATTGCGCAAGTACGCGTTTCAATTCCGGATTGGGCTTATTTTGGTAGAGAGAATTCAATTCGGGGTTGGTTAGGGTATCGGGGTTTTCGGCGAGATCTGCTACGACTTTGCACGCGATAGGGATGGTTTGCGAGTGGCTATTTTCTGCGACGAAATCGCGCAGTTTTTCCCCAAAGCTGCGTGGGTCACCAATAAAACGGGTGCTTAAATCTTTGCGTATTTGCTCAATGTCTAAGGCTTGTTTTGCCGCTTCATCGGCAGGTGTTTGCAAGGGTCTTTGGGCCTGTTCCAACGCGCGAATTTTATCTTCGAGAGCAATCATTTTTTCACGCTGTTGTGTGTCATCCAACAAAATGCCGAACGCACCATAGCCCAGGGCGGCACCTACTAGGGCGGCCAGCAGAAGGTGTCGATTGGAATAGGGGCGACTACTCATGGCTTTCTCTCATTATTTTTTGGCAAGCTGGCGATTGCTATTTCAAAGCGGGGCTGGGATCACAGGTAGTTCAGCCACAATATCGGTACTCGCCAACTGGGTGCGCGCGCGCTCACTCAGGTTTTGCAGGCTAGCGACGACATCTTTTGCGAGCCAACTCACCGCCGGATCCGGGTGGTTAACCAAGGCTTCTGCCAGTCGCACATGATTTTGGTTGCCCGTGGCTCGCAACGCCAAGAGCGCATCCAGTTTTACGTTGGTATCGCCGTCTTGCAAGAGTGGCGCGATCGCATTGGCGGCGCTGGCGAAACGGGTTTTACCCAGCTCGACTAGCGCCTGCTGGCGTACCGCCGGATTATCGCTACTCAAACGGGTTTGGGTTTTAGCGATTTGTTTTTCCAGCAAACTATTGTCGCCCCGCGCAGACATCACCTGCGCGATTACGCGCTGTAAATCCGGGTTGGATTGGCTCTGGTAGAGCGACTGGAGTTCATAGTCGGGAAGGATCTCAGTATTCTCGGCCAGATCAATCACGCTTTTGCTGACAATCGCGATGCTGTCGGCATTCGCATTACCTGCGAGCAAGTCATTGGCCTTTTCGGAAAATGAGCGCGAGTCGCGGTCGCTTAGGGTGACCAAATCTTTCAGCAGTTGTTGGCTATCGGCTGCCGCTGGAGTAATAGCGTCGCGGTCAGAATCTTCTGGATGCCCGTGCGATACCGGAGCGGCAGCCGGGTCGTTGGCTGCGACAGGTGTGGTGGTTGTCGATGAGCCAGATAAGCCAAATCCGTCTGCGGAAAATAAACGCGCATCGGCTAAGTCTTCATCTTTTTGCGCCAGTAATAACTCCAGATCCAGAATCCGGTTTTCCAGAGCAGTAATCTGCTCGCGCTGGTGGGAATTATCGTCGCTCAAGGTGAGTACACCATAGGTAAGCGCGGCGCCGAGAGCGGCAGACGCGAGCAGGTGTTTTTTGAAATCGGTTGGGGTACGCATTTTGTATCCCTCGTTTTATTGGGTTTTATTATTTTTGTATCGCGATCACGCTGATGAAAAAGGAGGCTGGGAATCCGCCCCCTTTTTGTTTCGCACGGCCGTCCAATCCTCTAATGGCTTAGAGATTACCGTAAACGATGGCGCCGTTGCAGTGCAGCCACTCGCTCATGCCATTACCGCCACCGCAAGCACCGTTTTGATAAACACCGGTGTTGTAAGTTTGCGCTTCTGATTGACGAACACTGCCATTCACGCTGATGTAGTCTACCTGCACATCACGGTTGCCTGAGTCATTGGTGTATTCCACCAATGAGCCACCGGCGAGACTGGTAGTCACGCTGTAATTGGTCATGGTAGTTGTGAGAGTCCAGGTTCGTACGACCGTGTTGTTCACTTTCAGGCTGATGCTTTCACCACCGGCGACGCCCCGGGCGCGCACCACAATCGTCTTACTGCCGGACGCGGCTGAGCTGGAGCTACCGCCGCCTGATCCGCCGCCGCTGTTACCGGCACTCACGGTGATGTCGGAACTGCCGGTGCTTTGATAACCTTCCGTCGCCAATACCTGATAGTTGTGACTACCCAGATTCAGCCCCTTGCTCGCCCAAAAGTTAACGTGATTAGCGAAGGTAATGGTGCCGGAAATATTGCCAAAGCCTTTCTTGGGATTTCTGACGCTGAAATACTGGTAGAAGGTTTGGGTGCCATCGATAGAAGGCTGTTGGGTACGCAGACAGCGACGCACGTTGTAGGTAGCGCCATCACTGGTGAAGCTGCCGTAATCAGTTCCACCAGAACAGGAAGCCGGGTTGTATGAACCGTAGCTTTCAATAATGTAGTACTCGATCAGCGGGCTTCTGGTCCAACCATAAAATGCCAAATAGGAGTTTTGCGAGTTGCTCACGCCATAGTTACCCGAGTAACTGAGCACACGTGAACTGCTTCCCGGATTCCAACCTTTACCGCCCACCCAGTTATTGGTATTGCTGGTCCATTGCGAGGTGTAACGGCCGCCTGCCTGTAAGGTCATAGAGGCGCTGCCGGAATCTTTCCAGAAGGTGTAGTAAAAACCGTTGTTGGTACCGGTTGAATTTGAGCTTAGGGTTTGCGCGCTAACGGCGGTTACACAGAGCGCTGCCGCACCAATAAGCGATGTCAGGATTTTTTTGCCAGTGAATTTCATTATTAGTCTCTCTTTAATAGAGCCTCTCAACC
>CAIOHY010000606.1 GCA_903858205.1 uncultured Cellvibrio sp. | reverse complement strand
GACGCGCCGCGCTGGATGCCCGCCTACGCGGGCATGACAACTGAAAACGCGTTATGCAATGGTCTCAAGATGGATTGCTTCGCTGGCGCTCGCAATGACGACTGGGACAACTGATACCAAACCCATCGCAATTGCCAAGATTATAAGAGAAAAAATTAGCGCTTCGCCAACCGGTCAAATGCCATCAACTGCTCTAAGAGTGCGGGCATATCCGCGAGTTTGACCATGTTGGGGCCATCGGAAGGCGCGTTGTCGGGGTCGGGATGGGTTTCGATGAAGACACCGGCCACACCCACGGCCACCGCCGCGCGGGCGAGGGTCGCCACATATTGGCGCTGGCCGCCCGAGCTTGTGCCCTGCCCGCCCGGTTGCTGCACGCTATGGGTCGCATCAAAAATCACCGGATAGCCGGTTTCGGCCATAATCGGCAGCGCCCGCATGTCGGATACTAGGGTATTATAACCAAACGACACGCCGCGCTCGGTCAGCAGAATATTCTGATTACCCGAATCCGCAATTTTGGCGGCGACATTTTTCATGTCCCACGGCGCGAGGAACTGGCCTTTCTTCACGTTAATCACCCTGCCCGTTTTGGCCGCGGCAATAAGCAAATCCGTCTGGCGACAGAGAAAGGCCGGAATCTGCAGAATATCCACATGCGGCGCAAGCAGCGCACAGTGGGGAATCTCATGCACATCGGTGAGGGTCGGCACGCCGAAGGTTTTTTTAATTTCGTCAAACACAGCGAGGGATTTTTCGAGTCCCATGCCGCGCTTGCCGGAAAGCGAGGTGCGGTTGGCTTTGTCGTAACTGGTTTTATAGACCAGCCCGATGCTGAGTTTTTTTGTCATCTGGACGAGCGTACCCGCGACTTCGATGGCGTGTTCACGCGATTCCATCTGGCACGGCCCGGCAATGAGCGTGAGCGGTAAATCATTACCGAAAGTGACGTTGCCGACGGAAACATGAACGTGATTCACCATACGCACTTCATGGCGAAAAAAAATGAACCATGCAATAAAACAATCCGGTTTGCGCCAATCAACGTGAAATGTCTGATCCAAGCTGCCCTTGTAACTGAGCGATTTTAGCTTTTGTTGCGGCCAATTCTTTTCTGCATTCGTCTAATGTTGCATTTTGTTGTTCAATTGTAGTTGTTAAATCAGCCAAATCTTTGTTTTTTATGCGATATTCATCAACTTTCTTTTTAACTCCAACCTCCATTGATGCAACTAAAATTTTATCTTCTCCATCCATCCTTGCATAGGTAGAGCGGTCAGGTGTAATAACTTCTAAACTACCCTTTACACCAAGCTGTAGCATAGCTTCTGCAAACGATTCTTGTAAAACCCATAACGGATTTATATCCTCTACTAATTTTTGATATTTGCCACTTGTATCTACTAATTTTAGATGTTTGTCATTATTATGGGTTACCCAAGGCACGTAAAACTCACGAAGAGTTTCAGCTAGTTTTCTGCTGCACGGCGTTCCATAACGGTTGGCTTGTTCTTTAGACCGATGAGGGATATCACCAACTTTAACACTTACATCAGTTAACTCTCCTTCACCGACGCTCTCGTCTAAACTTTCTTTTGCCGATTGAAGATATTCCTTTAATAGAGGCACCATATCATTAATTACTGCTTCTCTATATTCAGATTCTGCTTGGTTATAGCGTTGATGAACCTCTTTTATATCTTTTTTAGAGGCAGCATGACCCTTTGGAAGATCGTTTAATTCTAAATGACCTTCATCTACAGCTTGCGTGAGTGCATTAAGATGATTTTCAACCACTCGAGTAACAATTGCATTAATGTCGATTTTTTTAGAGGTATTCACTTTTTTCAGAGAGTCATGATAAGACATTTGCTCAATGTCCTCACGCAAAGTCGCTGCCTGCATACCAGACTCGCGGATTGTCTTTTCAGCCCTGTCAATGTTTTCCAGAATATTGCTTAAAGATTTTTGCATACTCTCAAGTTGTTCCCGCACAGTTTTTTCTCGATTTATTGTTGCGGCGTTGACTTGAACTTCTGCAGAATGTGGTGTAAACGGTGACATCTTCATCTCCCATGTTTGATTTAGGAATAGCCTAACACAAACAACCGCGCATAAATATGAAGATTGTGTTAAGATATTAACTGAAGCGAACACAAAATCAGAGAATTTTAACGCTCGCTTTATTGCTTACGCGCCATATTCGTCTTAACACGTTCCTTCGCCGCCTTGATGAAGGCCGAAAAAATCGGGTGCGGGGCGAAGGGGCGGGATTTAAATTCAGGGTGGAACTGCACACCGATAAAGAATGGATGGTTTTTGAGTTCGACGATCTCGGGCAATCTGCCATCCGGCGAGAGCCCGCTAAACACCACGCCCTGTTTAGCGAGCGCGAGGGCGTAATTGAGGTTCACCTCATAGCGGTGGCGGTGGCGCTCGGAAATTTCCGCCGCCCCATAAATTTTATGGGCAAGAGTTTTGGGCGCAATCACGCATGGATAAGCACCAAGCCGCATCGTGCCGCCTAAGTCTGACTCTTTGCTGCGGCGCTCGGTTTTGCCGGCAGTTTTCCACTCCGTCATCAGCCCCACGACAGGCCCGCGCGCGTCTTTACTGGCGGCGGCGGAAAATTCGCTTGAGGTCGCATCTTTGATGCCTAAGAGATTTCGCACCATTTCAATCACCGCAATCTGCATCCCGAAACAGATGCCGAAATAGGGAATCTTATGCTCGCGCGCGTAAGTCACAGCGGCGATTTTACCGCGCACCCCGTCCTCCCCGAACCCGCCGGGTACGAGGATCGCATCCACCTCTTTTAGCTTCTTCGCCGCATCGGCTGATTCAAACACGCGCGAATTAATCCACTGCACCTTGACGCGCAGATTATGGGCGATGCCGGCATGATCCAGCGCCTCGGTAAGCGATTTACACGTGTCGCCAATGCTGGTATATTTGCCCACCAGCGCCACCGTCACCTCGCCTTTGGGCTGGGCGTGGCGTTTCACGATACGCTCCCACTCGGCCAGATTTAGCTCGCGCTT
>CAIOHY010000605.1 GCA_903858205.1 uncultured Cellvibrio sp. | reverse complement strand
TGGCAAAAAACAGAATTGCACTAAAGGCAATGGTTTCAATCGCAAATCTGGGCAAGTCGCCGGAAAGGGATATGTAAGCACTTGAGTTCATACCCCGTACGTTAATCCTCTGAAATTCTTCGGTGTATTTCTTCTCCAGGGAATTTAACTTTATATCTTTTATACCGATAAAAGACTCTGACAGGAGTGCCTGAATTAAATGGCCTCGTTCAGTCACAATATCGCCGTGTTTTGTGAGCGATCTTTTGATAAGCCAATAGGTTACGAGATAGGCACAGCCTATTAACATGGCTGATCCTAAGGCGACTACTGGGTCGAGCAATACAAGTCCTGAGAGGATAATGAAAGCAATAAATAATTGGCTGCACAGCATTAGGTAGGGGTGCAAGACCATATAGATAAATCTAGGGGCATCAATCGAAATTACTGCGATTAATGCGTTGTAATTTTTGGTCTTGTGAAATAGATAATTCTGACAAATAAATTTTTCATAGAGTTCTCGCTGTAGCGTACTACCCAAGTAAATCGAAAACTTTAATTGCACCCAAAGTGTTAATGCGTTAGTTGCGTTTGAAACCACAATCATGGCTATTGATAGAATCGCAAAACAAAAAATAAAATCCTTATTGTTTGTAAATTCCCCTTTTTCATATAACCAGAATAGGGCTTTGTTGGTCTGAATAGATTCCGGGTTGGCAATGATTCCGATAAATGGCGCGATACTGGCAATACCAACTACTTGCACGACGGCTGAAACAGCAAAGAACACCTGCATCATTATCAGACGGCGTTTCTGTTCTCTGTTTAAGATGACATAGATGTCACGAATAATGCTTAGAATGTACATAATGATCCAACTGGATGTTAACTGTAATTGTCTTGGTTAATCATGGGGCTTGCAGCCAACGCGAGTGGCCTTTCGCCGTTGCGCGCAGATTCTTAGAATGACCTGCCGAACCCACCCTCTTTTTCCCATTTGGAGCCTTTTCTCACAAACAGAATGAGATTAGACACTATGCCGATGGTGTAGCCTGGCCATTTATTGATTGGGGAGTAACGAAATCCATTTATGGCATTCCGTATAAAAAAACCATTGACCCCGTTAACTTTCAATAAAAACAACAGTGACTGACGAATACAAAAGCTACATTTTATTACCGCCGCTGCGCTGATCGGTTTCCTGTGCATCACGTCCAAAATAGATTTGTGCGCAAAGTAGCGCGATACGGCAATCTCTCGTTCACGTTTTAAATTGCTGATAAATGTCAGTGACATTGGATGCCGTCTAATCAGCACAAAAAGCGTATTTGAAAACTCAATGTTCACAGCTTTTGCTAGTTTGCGTATTGCAAACTCTATGTCTTCCGACATGGTTAGGCGCTCATCAAAGAGTGCACTGCCATTGTTCAACACAGCTCTTTTCCAAATGATATTTTGTGTCCAAAAATCGTGCTCCTGAAGAATTCCTTTTGAGAGAAAATCCTCTTTGCCAAAGGCGCCGCTCACCCCTTTTATCGACTCTCGGCTGCCTTCAAACCATTTCATGCGACAGAGAAAAGCATCGGGTTGGTGGAGCTTGAGCTGTTGAGTTAGCTCACTGTAAAAATTTTCTTCTACCAAATCATCGGAGTCAAAAAAGTGAACATAGTCGCCGGTTGCCTGTTGGGCGCCAATGTTGCGTGAAGCACTTGGCCCCTTGGGGCTATCATGTGGCTTGATGTGATAACTTACACGGGAATCATTACGCGCATAGTTTTTCAGCATCGTGATCGTATCGTCGGTGCTGTTATCGTCGATCACGATAACTTCCAAACCTACCTGTTGTTCCTGCAAAACACTATCCAGTGTTTCCTGGAGCAGGGCGGCTCTGTTGAATGTTGGAATGACAACAGTGATTTTCATTGTATTTATCTTCTCCTGTAGCTTGGATGGCGTTGTCTAAGTACTCTGAGATTCTGGCAGATTTTTTTGGGTAGGCAAAAAATCGATGTGCAACCAATAGTTGTCATTTCGTGCTCACCGCCGCAGTGTAAATTGTGCGCATCTGCGCGCTTATGTTTTGTGGGCTCCACTTTTGCAGCGCATAGGCTTTGCCTTGCTCAATAATGGGTTCCACCAACTTGGGCTCACGCAAGACCCGATCGATAATTTCTGCGAGCGCCACATGGTCACCGGGCGGAAATAAAAAACCGGTTGAGCCATCAATTAATACTTCGTTACTCCCGCCCATGTCTGCACTGACAGTAGGAATGCCTAACTGGAGCGATTCGACCAGGGATCCCGCCAGTGCTTCAAAATAGGTGGGAGCCTGCACCGCAATATCGGCATACAGCAGAATATGTAGCGGGTCATGCCGATGGCTGAGAAAAATAACTCGATCTTCGAGTTGATAATCGGTAACTGTTTTCTTGAGTCTCTCAAGATATTGCAGGCCTTCAGCGTTTTCGGATGCGCTACCGACTAATACAAGGACGAGTTCAGGCCAGCTCGGCGATAACTGCTTTATGGCATCAATGATAATGTGTTGCCCTTTAGTAACACCAAGTCTGCTGTTGCAGACAATTATCTTCTTGCCGCTTTTCTTCAATCTGTTCAGTATTTCCCGGTCGAGTTGGGGTTCAGTTTCCATGCGGGTAGCGACATCAAACGGGGAGTGAACAACCGAGCACTTTTCTCTTGGCAGGTTTTGAAGCAGCGCAAGATGAGCCTTCATTAAATTGGCGCCGACAAAAACAAAGCGGCTTGCGCGATTAAGCATTTTTCCTTCTGCCCAGCGGTAGTCATCGAGATGGCGGAAATAATAAATGAGCGACGCATTGGTCCTTTGAGCCAATCGATAGGGGAGAATATGAATACCTCCGTTGGCTTGCACCAGGTCGATTTTTGTCGGCCAGATTTTAAGGAGTGTTTGCCAAAACACTGAGTACTCATTGATAAGATCGGCAAGGGCGATAATTTTTTTGCCTATAAGCCTGAGTATTGTGTTCTTCGTTTTACTTTCCAAAAATAAACGGTGATCAATTTTTTTGGCGTAGTTATAAAATGAATAAACTCTTTTTGCAGTTATATGGGTTGCCAGTTGTGCATTGCTTAGTTCGTGAAGCGGGTGATAGGTAATAAATATGAAATTGAACTCATCCATCTCATTAGCGAGATCGACAGCACGTGCGATGGAGCCGCCCGCATTTTCTGCTTGGTCAAATATCAAAATGGTTTTTTTAGTCACTTGAGCAGCTCAGCCATTTTTTTGATTTGCATTGAAACAGAAAAATGTTGTTCGGCGCGCGACCGGGAATTCCTGGAGAGGGTCTGGGCGAGCGCAGTGCCTTCGCACAAATCCGTTATTTTTTTTGCTAATTCGATGTGATTGCCGGGTGTAATAAGAAAACCATTTTTGTTGTCTTCAATGGTTTCTGACAGCCCTTGTAAGTTTGACACTATCAGCGGCAAACCCGATGCCATCATTTCCACGCTGGACATGGTGAATGAATCCCAGCCGGTAGAGGCGATAACGCCAACGGTAGAGCTGCGCATTAGCGCGGCTATGTCGTTGCGGTATCCGGCAAAGGTCACATGAGTTGCGGCTGCTGTACCGGCGAGCATATCGGTATAGGTTTTTGCTTGGTCGCCCTTGTTGCCACAAAGAACGAAATGCAGCGGCTCAATTGCATTTTGTTGTGCCAGTGTCAGTGCGGCATTGATGATGACCCGCACACCCTTGCGTTCTTCCATATGCCCGGAGTAAAAAATAATTTTCCGCTCTTTTGGAATTCCAAGTTGTTCGTGGGCGTAAAAATCCTGACCGTACTTCGGTGAGAATTTTTCAGTGTCTACACCTAAATAGAGCACGCTGGTTGCTTTGGCTGGAACGCCTCTTCCGTGAGTGGCCGTTAGGCGCATGGCTTCGGACTCAAAGATGAAATGATCCGGTGTGTTGCGGCGCAGCAAAAAATCCAATTTTTTCAGCCAGAGCTTAATTCCCACATTAATGCTACTCATACTGGCGCCCCAGTAGGAGATTATTTTTTTCACACCACTGCCTTTTAATAGCGGAATGACATCCGCTGGGTAGGCAAGATCAAATGCAATAACGGTTTGTATATTGTTGTTGAGCAGAAACGGAACGAGCGAGTCGGGCTTTGGGTTGCGGTAATCGCAATCGATTTTTTTGGGCGAATGCGTATCTTTTAATCCATTAAATGACCAAAAAATACGGTCTTCGGTGTAGCCTGCCGCAAGTGCAGCCCGGTGAAATACATGCTCAAGTGAGGAAATTGCGTAGCCGGTATGCTCCTCGCAGTGGATCATAATAAGAATAGCCGGTGCGCTCATCATGATGCTTTAACCGTAAACCAGAGTTTGATCAAGGTGAGGTTTTTGCAGATACACAAGTAGTGGTAGTAACTTAATGTTTTATTCATTTTCACTCGCGCCAGTGCATACTTTAGTGTGGCGCTAAATAGATTGATCATTGAATCGATCAGCATGCGCGTAGGTCTGCCCAGAATTTTCTTGCGCGCTGTCACTGTGGCAATGTGGTGTGATGAGTGAGCACCATCTACAAACAATTTTTTAATGTTGTCGCTGCTGTATTCACGTTCTTTGAGCCGGTGCCCGACGCCAGCACTGGGGAAATAGATCACTTTCTTGTTAGCCCAAATCATTTTGCGATAGAGCAAGGTTTCTTCGCCTGCGGCGAGCTTGGTTCCGTTGCGGCCGAGATTTGGGTCAAAACCGCCCAGCTCAATTAGCAATGTTTTGCGCACACAAAAATTTTTGCCATAAAACTCGCGGTGAATATCGGTGATGTCCAACACCTTGTCCCCGTAATCCAGCCCCACAAAACACGCGGTATATTCCGGAATAAACCACCAGGGTTTGGGTTTGTCCCAAATAATACTGATTTTGCTGTAGAGGCAATCGGGGGAGTGGGTGCGGATTATATTGATATAGTCATCGACCCAGTGTGCGGGGATTTCTGCATCGTCATCGGTAAATAAAATATAGTCGCCTTGTGCTTTTTCCAGCCCGGTATTGCGTGCGTGCGATAGCCCTTGGCGCGGCTCAAAATAATACTGGAATTGTGGATAGCGAGCCGCGAAACCCTGAGCGACTTGTGCAGTATGGTCGGGCGAATTGTTGTCGACGACAATGATCTCTACAAGATTCGGTTCCGTTTGATTCATGGCCGCCAATTGATTCAAGGTAATGCTCAATGAATCGGCGTTGTTATAAGTGCATAGCACTATGCTGATAAGCGGTTTCATTTCCCTGGTCGTCTGTTTAGGCGAGGTGTGAGTTTTCGCTATAAAAATACGCGCGAAAACGGTGTTTACAAGGCGGGCGATTCTACCACAGGGTTTAATAAGAGTTTGTTTCAATGCCAATTTCAAGAAATAAAAAAGGCGCCCTAAGGCGCCTTTTTTATTCGAAGCAGCTAATTATGCTTTTTTAGCCAAGCGACGACGTGACAGGCCAAGACCCATCAAGCCAAGGCCGAGCAGAGCAAAAATACCTGGCTCTGGAACTTCAAGTGCTTTTACAGAGAATTCATCTCTTACACCGCCAGCCCAGAACTTGATGGTGTCAACGGTTACGCCGCCAACAACGAAGGTTTGTTCGCCGTTTGCTTGAGCAGAGTTGATGCCGTAGAAAGTCAGGGTTGAGCCAACTTGAAGGCCACCGAACCACAATGACAGATAGCCAACTTCGCCGTTCACTGGGTCGCTACCATCGCCACCTTCGTTGTCTTTGTTGAACAAGTCAGTGATGCTAATTGACTGCAGGGAAATAGCGTTTGCGAACATGATTTTGAGGTATTCAGCGCGGTCAATCTCATCGATTTCACCACCACGAACACCCAAACCATCTTGAGGGTCAGCTGCGAACAGCAATGAGCCAGCTGGGCCAGCAACAGCGGTAACATCACCAACGGTGAAGCTTGGTTGGGCGTTGGCTGCAGGAGTCCAAGCCGGTGAACCGAAATCGATAATTAATGCGTTTGCTTGTGCGGCTGCGAACAGGGCACTTGCTGCGAAAAGTTTGCTGATAAATTTCATTGTAAATCTCCATGAATAAGTGAGTGTTTGGCGACCGACCTGGGTCGTTGGTTTATTGTAAGCACGAGCCGTGCCACTTTATAAATTCCTTTTGTGGCAGTGGCTTAGGGAATTACTTATTTTTCCGATGTAAAACTATCCGACGCTTCAGTTTGCAAGGCTCAAGTAGAGTTGCAAGGTGCGATCGGCGTTTTCGGTGCTGGTGTAGGTGCGCCTTAGTTGGGTTTTTGTTCGCTGTTCAAGTTGTTGTAACAGACATTTGCTATAGCCTTCGTGCGTGTGGTTGTTGACCAGTAGCTCTGGGTGGTCGGCGAGAATCTCGCGCAACCCCCCCACGTCATGTGCGACCAAGGGTTTGCCCAGGGCTAGTGTTTCCAGCGCGGTCATTGGGGTGCCTTCATGGTCCGAGCACATGACGATCAGGTCGAGTGATGCGATCGCGGCGGTGGAATCGGTTCTGTGCCCGTGAAACACGATTGTGTCGCCCATACCGAGTTGTTCTGCTTGCTGTATTAGCCCGGGTTTGAGTTTTCCATCGCCAATAACGTGGAATTTCAGGCTGTGTTTTTGTTGCGCCTTTAGGAGCTGATGGGCGGTTTGGATAAAGAGGTCTACCCGTTTAACGGGTTCGAGGCGCCCGACTATGCCGATGTGGATGCTGTCTTCCGCATGAGCGCGTATATCCTTTGCGGGTGTCAGGGCGTTGAGCGCCTCGCAGTCGATGCCGTTTTCAATCACTTTGATGTGCTGCGCGGGAAATGTGCTCGCCAATTTTCGCGCGAGATCTTGTGAGACTGCGATAACGGCGTCTTGCGCATAGCGTCCGATGACATTGTCGAGCCACACAATGATGCGTTTTACTCCTCTTGCGGAATGTTCCGATGCGCCGTGAGTTGTGCGGAGGGATTTAATGCGGCGCCAGGGTAGTATGGCAGCGGCGAGGTTAGCGATGCTGGCTAAAATATTTTCTTTTTGGCGATGGGTGTGAATGAGATCAGGCTTGGCGGTTTTTATCACACCGATCAGCTTCCCGATAATCTGTGCGCCCGACATTGTTTGTTCGTCGATAATCTCAACGGCGATGTTTGCCTGCCTGAGTCTGTGGGCGAGCTCACCGTCGTTCATTAGTACGACGTGCAGGTCGCACTGATTTTTTAGTGATGTAAGAAGAGTGTAGGCTTGTACTTCAGCGCCTGCCCAGAGGTCACCAGAAATAATGTGCAAAACCTTGAGGCGGGGGAGTAAAATCGCCGGCTTGTCATTGTTGCTTGGCGCAGTTGCATGTGTTTGCATCGTGTTTATGTCTTCAGCGAATTTTGTTAGGGATGGTTTCAAGGGGTTGAAATGTTAACATTTTTGTTTTGGTTGTTTGGTATTGCTGCTGTTTATAGTTACTTTATTTATCCGTTGGTGCTGCGCTTGTTAGTTGCCAAAGTGGGTGCAAAAACCAACGTGGAAATAGCACCGCCAGTGTCGCCCGCCAGTGTGTCGTTAATCATTACGGCCTATAACGAAGAGACGCGCGTGCGCGCAAAAATTGAAAATAGTCTGCAGTTGCAATTCGATACTGCCGCATTTGAAATTATCATCGCTTCTGATTGTTCTGCTGATGCAACCGATGACATTGTGCGTGAGTATGCCGATCGCGGTGTGCGCCTTGTGCGTGCACCAGAGCGTTTGGGTAAGGAGCATGCGCAGCAGTGTGCGATTAAAGAAGCGAGTGGCGACATTCTCGTTTTCAGCGATGTCGCTACAGAAATTCCTGCCGATGCGATTCAAAAATTGGTGCGCTATTTTAATGATCCTGGTGTGGGTGCTGTGTCCAGTGAGGATCGTTTTATTAGTCAGGATGGCGCGGTAGCAGGCGAAGGCGCCTATGTTAAGTATGAAATGTGGTTGCGCCAGCAAGAATCCAAATTGGCTGGATTGGTAGGTTTGAGTGGTTCTTTTTTTGCTGCGCGCAAATCGCTGTGCAACGAATGGGATATACATTCCCCCAGCGATTTTAATACCGCGTTAAATACTGCAAAAGCAGGACTCAGAGCAGTGACTGCGCCTGATGTGCTCGGCTTCTATCAGGATCTTAAAGATCCGTCCAAAGAGTATCAGCGCAAAATCCGAACCGTTATTCGCGGTATGACAGGTCTATCGCGACATGCAGAAGTGTTGGGCTTTGGTAAATTTGGATTTTTTTCTTTTCAAGTGATATCGCATAAATTGATGCGTTGGTTAACGCCCTGGTTTTTGTTGGCGGTCTTTCTGACAAATGCACTCATTGCCGATAGCAGCTTGTTTTATTTTTTAATTTTTGGCGCGCAATTGGCGTTTTATGGTGTCGCGGTGGTCGCGCATTTTTTGCCGAATTTACAGTCCATTTCCATTATCAAACTGGTGTATTTTTTCGTGCAGGTGAATATCGCACTATTGGATGCAGGCATTAAATTTATCGCCGGCCAGCGTATGACTACGTGGAAGCCTTCAGCGCGATGATTTTTCAAGGTGATCTCGCCCCTGTGGGCAATAGCATATCGCTAGCGACAAGCGTTGACTGTCGCTTGGAAAGTCAACTGGGGCCTCATCAATATTGGTTGGACTCAGGTACATCTGCATTGGCGCTTGCATTGCTTGATGCCAAAAGTCATTTTCCTGATGTTGATAAGCCGCGCGCAATTATCCCGGGCTATTGCTGCCCTGATTTAATTGCTGCCTGTGTATATGCGGGCGTAGAAGCTGTTGCAATTGATATTAGCCCTAATGATCCGGCTTATGACCTGGAGGCATTGCGCCTGCATTTGGATGCAAATGTTATCGCCATTATTGCTGTCAATTTTTTGGGCATTGGCGAGCGATTGCAAGAATTGCGCACGCTAATCAGTGATTTGAATTTGCGTACTCGCTTGATAGAAGATAATGCGCAATGGTTTCCGTCGTCTGTCAGTGAGATGGAGTTTTCATCGGACTACGTGAGTTTTTCGTTTGGGCGCGGGAAGCCGATGAGTTTGCTGGGCGGCGGATTACTCTGTGCAAAGGCGCCTATTGCGATAGGTGCTTCGGAGCATGTTCAAAACCGAGTGCCTTCACCACGTCTGCTTGGGCTAAAAATTACTGCCTATAATCTGCTGCTAGCACCGCAGCTGTATCAGTTGTTGAATCGTAATCCATGGCTTAGCCTTGGCGTTACTCGTTATGTCCCGCTCGAAAAAATAGAGCATTTTGATGTTTATAGGCGCGCATTGTTGGATGAAAATTTCACGCTGCATTGTGCGCGTGACAATACAGTGGCGCAGCGTTACGACTCGGTAGTGCTGAATAATGGAGTGCAACAACTCGCTGCGAACTGCACTGTGCGGCAGCGGCAATTGTTGCGTTATCCCTTGTTGTGTCGGGACGACATTAGCAGAAATAAATTGCTGCAGCAGTTATCGAAAGCGGGATTGGGTGCCTCGCCAATGTATGCGAGTGCTATCGATTGGATTGAGGGTGTTGATGGCAAGCTTGTAGTTCCCGACGCATTAACCAATGCAAGGGATTTTGCGGCGCGGTTTATGACCTTGCCAGTTCATCACGGGGTTACAGAGAAATATATGTCGCGAATTTTGTCCCTGCTCTCATCCGCGTAAACTGCTATTTCAGTCTTGCGCTATGTTAATGGCGGGGAGTGAACGAGTAAGTTTTTCCAGCTCATCATTGCAGTCGCTTTCACAATTCGCTTGAGCAGTTAGTAAGCCGAAGTATTTATCGCCAGCCGCATTCGCGATTATTTGCAAAAATTTCGCAGCGACATAGTGTTCGGTTTGAAACTTGCCCACAATGTACTGAGTGGCGAGAATCGTGCGCGCATTTCCCCCTACTTTTTTGTAAACACCCAGAGAGAAATCACGTTGCCCTTGCGCAATGCTGCGTTCCAGTGACCAGTCGGATCTTTCAACAAGCCCGCCGATAAAGGGAACTATTTCTTCTCGTTGTTTTGTGGGTATGTGAGTGAATAAATCTACGCGAATGTTTAGATCGTTTAACCTGATCGCTTGTGTGTCTGTCCGCTCAATGCTTGGGTTTAGTTCCATCCCCGCTTGCGCTTGTGTGCCAGTTTTGAAAGCGGCAAGGTGATTGAGTTGTAGTGGTGACTTGGTGGTTATAGCGGTTGAGTTGATGTAGAGCAGTAAGGGTCCCAGTGCAATTGCGATCAAGGGGAGCGCACCTGGTCGTCTGGGGAGGTTGACGATTTTTTCTGCGCTTTTATTAATGGGGGCAAAATAAATAGCGGGCACCAGAAGGCAAGCGAAGAGAATCCAGCCAAAGGTTTCATGATCACTCATCAGGCTGCTGCGCATTTCGGTGTGATAACCGATGAGCACGAGCAAGTAAATACGTAGCCAATTCGCAAATAATCCCAGTACTGCGGCGACCATAAGTGTCGTTATTGCTGTGCGCAGCCTGTATTGATTGACCAATATCAGGATGTAGCCCATCAATAGTGAAATGATTAAATACCTTATGCCGGAGCATCCATCAGCGATATAAATGGTTCCGCTCGGGATGAAAAGACTGCTGCCATCGATAAGTACGGTCAGATTACTCAATTTTACCGCTGTGGCTACGGCGAGCGTGCTGAGCTTGACTAAGGTGCCGGTGAGTTCCGACCAGATTGGAATGGTAAAAATGATGAGGCCGAGGATCGGCAGTATCGCCCACAGAGTGGCAGCGGAAAAACTAGCGCCTATAAAAAAACACAGTGTTGCGATCAATAGAAAGTAGGCCGGCAAGCTTATGCTGAGGCCTTCGAATAGATACCATCCCACTGAGCTGAAGCCCGTACCCAGCAACAGTAGCCAGTAAAGAAAGCGCGGTGATTGGGAATCCTGCGTGATGTAGCGGCATTTCCCAAGCAGAAACAGCATTACGCCGATAGTGGGAATCGCATGAGCCAAATCCTGATCCCAGAGAATCCATTTTTGCCAGAGTGTCATCAAGCTCGGTAGATAGAGCAGCGTGACTACAACAATTGCAGCGAAAATGGGCGTGGCAGCGCGTGTGCGTGCCAAGTTCTTGAATAAATCCATATAAAGAGTGCTATTGAATCCTACGGAGTGTGATGCGGGTCATGATAGCCTGAGCGAATAAAAAAATCTTCAGCTCAATCCTTGAGCGCCAAATTATTGTGTCACCTTCACAAATCGACTGTAGACGCCGTTGGTGTCAAAAACCGCAATCTCAAATTCTGTGTCAGTCGCATCTGCATGTGTGTATTCAGTTATCTTGTTGCTGTTGATGACAATGTAGGTATAACGGCTATCAGTAAGCTTGCGATAGCGAATTTCGTATCCACCAATTTCATATAGCTCAAGAAATTGCCCATTTTCGCGCTGATTCGGGTGATTCCAAGTGATTTTGGCCGATTTCTGGCTGGCCTTGCTGGATGATGTTGATGACTGGCTTTTTGAACTTGAAGAAAGGCTTTTTGAGCTTGATGATAGGCTTTTTGAGCTCGATGAGGATTTCTGGCTTGACGCTACTGAACTTTTAACTGAGCTCGCTGCGCTACTATTGGGGTTGCCAAGTGTCCGTACGGTAAAAACTGGTGATGCTTCTGAATTATTGGCTGAGAGGTCAAATGCTGTAATGGTATAGCTGTAGTCGGTCCCTGCACTCAGGTTTTGATCAATCATAATATTGGTGGGG
>CAIOHY010000604.1 GCA_903858205.1 uncultured Cellvibrio sp. | reverse complement strand
ACCCACCAATCAATCGGTTGTCCTAGTTTACTGAAACCTGGCAAGATCAATAATTCGCTTACCTTTGAAACTTCGATGTTATTTACCCTCGTACGCTCTTTACCTTCATTTACATATGGAGCCCAAGAAACATCGTCCTGAGACTGGAGTTTCATGAAGTCGGGATCTGGCTGAATTTCACCTACTGCTGGCAAAAACCTGTTTTTAATTTCAAAATTTAAATCATTTGAGCGAAAAGATAACCCATCACTCAGCAAAGTTTTATCCACAACTTTTATAGACGCCGTATAAGTTTTAGAACGGCAGCCGCCAATTCTCCCCGTTATGAGTTTTTCATTGATATAGCTCGGGTCAAAATCTCCTTGGGAGCCGATCTGATAGCTATCTTTTGGATCTGAAAACCACGCTGTATTAAAACAGTCACTTGATATCCGAATTGTTGTTAAACCTGGATTGCCACCACTTACTTCGATGGAGAACTGAATCATGTCTCCTGGTGAATATGGACCTTTTGTTATCTGAGTTACCTTCTGTATTTTCGGTGGATTAGCACTGTCTGCATAAGTTGCTGAAGGTAACCCGATGAAATAGAAAATCAAGCATACAAAAATGATCAAATGCCTTCTCATGTCTCTATGATCTCAGAGACCGCTGACATATTGGCATGTTGAATAGGCAGACATTTTCCTTTTTCCGTATGGTTGAACCCACCACTGACAAATTTACTACCGCCCTGGAATCTCCCCAGAAATCCGCCCAGATCCATCCTAAATCTGTGCAAAATCTATTAATTATCAGGCTGCATTCCTAATATGGGAGTGGATCAAGATCAATTGAATCCATATGTGGTCTATTGAGGATACGCCCTTGAATGCGCGATGCCTGGTTATCTGCAAATAAGATTAATTTCCAGAAAAAGTTATTAGTTATCTCAAATGTTGGAGATGAGTCAAGATCCGAAAAATCCGCATAGTGAGATAAAGGAAATAGTTTGATGCATTGATATCGAATCAATCACAACATACAATTGCTGTAACAAATCGATAATAACTCGAAAGGTATCAAGCATGTTACTTAAGCAAGATTGGGAAGAGAATAATTTCTTAACACCGGCTTATTTCAAAAACCCATACTCTGCTTACAAGTACATGCATGAATCTGCTCCTGTTTTTTGGAGTAAGAAAGTTAACGCTTGGATTGTTGCCCCATTTTTAGAAGTAGAAGAAGGCTTGCATGGTGATCAACTAATTGCGAAGGGCAGAATTGCCGCTGCTGCCTCACATTTCTCTCCAGAGGAGCGAGAGAAATATCCAGTTTCTCAGTGGACGCTTAATCGTTATATGAATTTTCAGGATCCACCTGACCACACCCGTTTTCGTCGTTTGATTAGCAAATCATTTACCCCGCGCAGCATCAATGCGCTCGAACCCAAAATTGAAATTATTGTCTCCAAGTTATTAGATCAAGTAGCCAAAAAAGATAGCTTCAACCTAGTAGATGATTTCTCATATCAATTGCCCTCATTAGTTATATGTGAGTTATTGGGAATGCCTATCGAAAAGCAGGAAGATCTGAAGCGTTGGGCGGATGGCTTGGCTGGGTTTATTGCATCAGCACAAGTATCTTCAGAGAAGGCCATGTTTGCCGAGACTGTTGCGGTAGAAGCGCAAGAGTATTTGAAGCAATTATTTCAAGAAATCCGCAAGAATCCTGGAGATAACTTGTTGAGCAGAGTACTTACTGCTCCCCCAGAGGATGACTATCTAACTGATCAAGAATTAGCTGCGCTTACAGTTAATCTCTTTTTTGCTGGCTTTGAAACCACTGAGGGTCTGATTAGCAATATGGTAAGAGCGCTGTCAGATAATCCAGATCAGTTGGAGTTGTTGCGCAATAATCCAGATCTCATCGCGCCAGCTGTTGAAGAGACTCTTCGTTTTGACTCATCAATTCAAAAACAATCTCGTATCGCTGGTGAAGATTTAGAAATTCAAGGCCAGCAGGTCAAGAAGGGCGATTACTTACATTTCATGATTGGTGCTGCAAATCGTGATCCATTACGGTTTAGTAACCCGGATACCTATGACATCGCTCGCACCGATGCGGGCAATGTCAGCTTTGGCCACGGAATGCATTTTTGCATAGGCGCACCTTTGGCACGCCTTGAAGCCCGCATTGCGATTCGTCAGTTAATCGAGCGGATACCTCGGATAAAAGTAATTGAGCCTCTGCCTAAATATGCCGAACTTTTCGCAGTGCGAAAGCCGCTCGAATTATGGGTTACTAAAGCTTAAGTAATTGCAAAAAGCCCTGAGTTAATTCGATATCGATTTTTCTTAGGCAAAGCGAGCGTGCAATCCTCCATCAACGATCCAATCCGCTCCGTTTACAAAGCTTGCTGAATCCGATAACAAAAATGTGACGACCTGAGCGATCTCAGAGGGCTGAGCAAAGCGCTTGAGAGGTTGCGGATCTAATGAAAGTTTTTGCTGCTCAGGCGTTACTGAATTAAACCAAGCGGTAAGAATCGGCGTCTCTGTGTATCCCGGGGAGACCGCATTTGTTCGGATGTTATGTTCGCCTTCATCAAGGGCCAAATTCCGAGTCAATCCAATAACACCAGATT
>CAIOHY010000603.1 GCA_903858205.1 uncultured Cellvibrio sp. | reverse complement strand
CTGAATCAATCACCAACCAAATAGCGGGCGCGATGAATACCAGGCTGATCAAGCGCAAAAACCAAACCAGACGATCTGGCTTTTGCCCCCAAAACAAGCCCAACCAAACGCCAAACAGATTGTGCAAGACATCATCCACACTGGAATCACGCCCCACAAAATGTTGGGCGAACTCGATCACAATACCAAGCGCAATAGCGATGACGGTCACAATCAACCATTGCCGCCAATGCGGCAGTGGCTTGAATGACTGAATCAACAGCATCAACACAGTAAAAAAAATGATGTGGCCAAAATTCCAGAGATTTTTTAACAACAATGACGATGTTGCATCTGGCCCGCCCACAAAAAAAAAATGGCACAACAAGCAGAATAAATAATCCCGACAACCAGGAAGGCAAACTCGCTTTCAAAATAATTTCACCACAGGTTAATAGCCGCAAAAGAACAATTCATTACAAATGCCTGGCGCGCAGCTTGACCATTTGTAATCAATACTGCGAATGCCCCATACCGTTAAACTGTTTCGCAAGATTCGTCGCGTAGTTGTCCGTCATACCGCTGATGTAGTCGATCACCGCCATCAACGCCAGATATTTATAATTTTCACCGCGTTTGCTTACATCAGGATGGAAATTATTTTCGCCAATGAGTGCCATTACCCGATTATCCTTGTAAGTCATTTGCGACGCATCACCAAGCGATGCATAAACCGCAGCGCAGATAGTACTGAGCAATGTTCCAATAACAGCGTATGCACCAATTTCCAATTCAACCCGACGCGAATGATTAAAAATTTTTCGCTTCGCTAAATCTTTGGCTGCTTGTACTGCATTCTTTACTTTCGGGTCACAGAGTGAAATCAAGTCGCCCTGCACTTCGCCGCGCAAAAAGGCATCCTGATGCTGGATAAACGCAGCCGTTCCCGCATTAATAAATGCATCGATCACTTTGCCACGCACCAACGCGGGCTTGCGCCCATCATTCACTTTCTTCAAGAGCCGTTCCAATTCGGGAAGCTGCGCGGAATCTGCGATTACCGGATGCAATAATTCATAAATCTCATTCCAATTGAGAATTCCCATTTCCAAACCATCTTCCAGATCAATAATGCCGTAGCAAAAATCGTCTGCTGCTTCCATCAAATACACTAGCGGGTGACGGCAATACCAATCACGCCCCAACTCGATCAACCCGGTCTTTTGTGCAATTTCATGCACATGTGCGACTTCTGTCTGAAAAATCCCGTATTTGGAATCTTTTGGGCGCTGCCCCAATACGGTTGGCGATGAGGTCCAGGGATATTTAATGCATGATGCAAGCGTTGCATAGGTCAAACGCATACCATCATGAAATTGGTGATATTCCGATGTGGTCAACACACGCAGCCCCTGCGCGTTCCCTTCAAATACGCGGATATCATCTTGCTCAGAGGGCGATAAATCTTTTAAAAATTCTGCGCCTTCTTTTTGGAACCAGTTGCGAATAGCATCTTCACCCGTATGACCAAACGGCGGGTTGCCAATATCGTGCGCAAGACAAGTGGCCTGCACTATATCGCCAATATCCGTCGGCCAAATCTGCGCCGGCAAATCGCCCTTATCTTTTAACGCCTGCCCCACCCGAATGCCAAGCGTGCGCCCTACACAAGCCACTTCCAAACTGTGGGTCATACGGTTATGGATATGATCATTCGTCGCAAGCGGATGCACTTGTGTCTTGCGCGCAAGGCGCCGAAAAGCACCAGAGAAAATAATTTTGTCGTGATCCGAGTGAAACGGCGAACGCCCTTCCTCGTGTTTTGCCGCGCGATTGCCTAAGCGGTCAGCGCAGAGCAGTTGGTTCCAATTCATGGCCATACATAAATCCCTAGGGGGGTTTTAAGAAATCCAGTTTTTCTGGATCTCTTGTTTATCACGCAATGAATAAATCCATTCTTTACCGATTTTCTTTTTGCTAAAAAGATTCAACTCGACCAAGCCATTCAATACTGAATTAGCGGTGTTGTATGAACATCCAATATTCTCTTTAACACTTGTTGCTGTAAAACTTTTGGCAGTGCCACTTTTAGCAACTTGAAAAACTGTTTTTTGCTTATCATTTAACTTTGTAAAAACACCCGACGACCACAACCAAGCATTAAATGATTCGATATCATAAATGACCTTCTTACAATGCCCATTAAATTCTTTGACGCCTTTGGAAATTATTGAGCATTGGTTATCGATAAAGTAAGTCATATCCATTTCATCGGTTTCCGTATAAAGATATGATTTAGCGTACTGTGAAGATGCTTTTTTTAACAAACTACTTATGGATATATACCTAAAAGCAGCATAACCTTTTTTAAACATAAACCAATAAAATAAAGCTCTAGCTACTCTACCATTGCCATCTCGAAATGGATGTTCATAGCCAATTGTAAAATGAATGACTATTGCCTTAATTAGGGGATGTATAAATTCAACTGTTTGCGCATCGTCATGCGTTGCATTTACCCACGCAAAAAAATCGGTCAACCGTTTTATTATCCCCTCTACAGGTGGTGGCTGATGAACGATGTTTTCATCTTGATCAATAACGACTACATCATCATCTTTTTTAAGCTCCCCGGGAGAATATTTTTTATCATCAATACCTGATACACCGATTTGATGAAGATCGAGGATGAAATCAAGATCTATATTGCTATCGCGGTGTTCCCACACGTAATTCATCATTTTATAGTTCCCAAGAATCATTCGCTCATCCATGTTCCTTGGTTCTCGATTTCTTTTTATCATCTCTTTTGCAATCTGCGTGGTAGTCACAGCACCTTCAAGTTGGCTACTGCTGATTGCCTCATCCTCAACAAGGTCATTGAACAAATACTTAAATAATGACTCTTCGCCGATTTTCTTTGCCGTCCATTCCAATGCAGCGGAAGTCACATTCTGATCAACCAATGTCCTCGCAATCTCTGCATTTACGGTTGGCATGTAAGAACACAAGATGGATGGTTGCCCTAACTTAACCAGAGGTCTCAAAACAGAACGCCTAGCCATTTTGGTAAATGCCCAAGCCAATTCTTGGTTTAAGCCTGAATCGACACGCCGCATAAACTGATCGAATGGCAAATAGCGCCCCTTGCTATCAATAGGCGCTTGATATTTGGAGTACCTCTCCGCATCGTTTCGATGTTCGGTAACTAACTCCAATATAGGAAATAGCTTCCGTCCTTCTGAAAGCTTCGGTGGCCGCTTGATCATCTCAATTCATCTCAAAAATCGAAAATATTGAGATGAAATATAGATCAAATCCATCGTCATCTCAATATTTTTAAATTTTGAGATGAGCTGAAATATCAGCGCCAAACTCTATCGCACCAATTTAGCCCCCCACTAAAAATCTCGCGCACAACTTAAGCGCACAAAACTCTCCACAAAATCCACCAATAATCTGCCTGACCCCATTTTTTATACGTCATTTAACTCATTGAATAACAAGGTTTTTATGCTTGTCGAGGGGAGGCTTTTAACGGGCGGATTTCACTTGGCACAGTTTCTGCTGAATACAAACTTGTATCCAAGATTGTATTTAAGCGAAAGCACAAATACTGAGAGTCACGCAGGAACGATAATGATGCACACAACCGGTTGGACTATTGATGAATGGCTGAATGCTTACCGCAGAGAAGGAGCGGTTGCACGGGCAGTGCTGCAAGAATTGCGCGCGCAGCTCAAAGCAGATGATGCAGCCTGGATTTATGTTGTCTCAGCCGCTGAATTAGATGCTCAGATCGATAGGCTTGCTCAACTAGGTGATGCAACTAACCTGCCACTCTACGGTGTGCCTTTCGCGGTAAAAGACAATATCGATGTCGCCGGAATTCCTACCACCGCCGCCTGCCCCGCATTCACCTATATTCCCGAGGACGATGCCACTTCAGTCGCTCGCCTCAAACAAGCCGGTGCGATTGTCATCGGCAAAACCAATCTCGATCAATTTGCCACTGGCTTGGTCGGCACTCGGTCGCCCTATGGCGCTGTGCCCAATTCATTCAAGCCGGATTATGTCTCCGGCGGTTCAAGCTCAGGATCAGCCAGCACGGTTGCGCAGGGATTAGTGCCCTTTAGTTTAGGCACCGACACCGCAGGCTCAGGCCGCGTACCCGCTGGCTTTAATAACATCGTTGGATTAAAACCTACCAAAGGCCGTTTCAGCACCACGGGCGTCGTGCCCGCGTGCCGCAGCCTTGACTGTGTTTCTGTATTTGCGCTGACCGTAGACGATGCAGAAAATGTTGCCGGTGTCATGGAAGGATTTGATGCAACCGATGGCTATTCACGCACTGCACCTGCTACTGCAACCTATTTTTCCAGCAAACCTCGCTTTGGTATTCCCGCATCACCGAATTGGTTTGGCGATGCACAAGCCGAAGCCGCATGGTTGGAGACACTGGAAAACATTTCTGCTTTTGGTGCGGAGTTAGTCACCATCGATTTCACTCCCATGTTTACCCTCGCACAATTATTGTATGGCGGCCCGTGGGTTGCTGAGCGTCACGCTGCGATTGCTGAATTTATGCAAGAGCACGCCGCCGATATGAACGAGGTTGTGCGCGGTATTGTTGAAAATGCCGTTAACTTTTCCGCGACTGATGCCTACCGCGCAGAATATCGCCGTGCGGATCTTGCACGGGAAATACAATTATTGATGAAAAATGTGGATGCACTTTTAGTTCCCACATCACCGCGTCATCCAACAATTGCCGAGGTCAATGCCGACCCTGTTGTCGTTAACAGCCAACTCGGTACTTACACCAATTTTGTCAATCTCGCCGACTGCTCTGCACTCGCACTGCCTGCGAATCTGCGCGCCGATGGATTACCGTTCGGGATTACGTTGATTGCACCAGCATGGCAAGACGCCGCACTCGCCGCCTTCGGAAAAAAATGGCACGCCAGCGTTAATTTATCGCTGGGTGCCACCACCAAACCAACACCGACCCTCGCGCTAAAAAATACTGCGCCGCAAGGTTATGTTCGCCTTGCCATTGTCGGTGCACATTTGACCGGTATGCCACTCAATGTGCAGTTGCAAGAACGTAATGCACTTTTTGTTGAAAGTACCTACACCGCAAGTAATTACCGTTTATTTGCATTACCGAACACCACACCGCCCAAACCTGGATTAATTCGCTCAACCGAGGGCGCTGAAATAATTGTGGAATTGTGGGATGTACCTGTACAGCACTTCGGCAGTTTTGTTGCATTAATTCCAGCACCACTGGGCATAGGTACTTTGAGTTTGCACGATGGTCGCGAAGTAAAAGGTTTCATTTGTGAAGGCGCCGCCGTGAATGGCGCAACGGATATTACACATTTGGGTGGATGGCGAGCTTATATAAAGTCGCTACAGAAATAATTAACCCTGACCCTCCCGACTACGCGCCCGCTCAACGAGCAGGCTCGGGAGAGGGGGATAAAAAATTAAAGCCGGAGAAGAATCATGTTGAAGACCGTACTCATTGCCAACCGCGGAGAAATCGCGGTGCGTATTGCCAAAACATTGAAAAAAATGGGCATCGAATCAGTTGCGGTCTATTCCGATGCAGACCGCAATTCAGCGCACGTGACAGCCTGTGATAAAGCAGTGTGTCTTGGTGGCAACACGGCGGCAGAAAGTTATTTGAAAGCAGATTTAATTCTCGCCGCTGCAAAAGAGACCGGCGCGCAAGCCATTATTCCCGGTTACGGTTTTCTCTCTGAAAATGCTGGCTTCTGCGAAAAATGTGAAGCCGAAGGTATTGCATTCTGCGGCCCAACTCCCGCGCAAATTCGCGAGTTCGGTTTAAAGCACACCTCACGTGAAATTGCAGAAAAAGCCGGTGTGCCGCTCACTCCCGGAACCGGTTTATTGGCATCGATTGATGATGCTGTAGCCTCTGCTGCGCAATTGGGTTATCCGGTGATGTTAAAAAGCACCGCCGGTGGTGGTGGCATTGGTTTAACGCGCTGCAACAATGAAGCAGAATTGATCGCCGCCTATGAAAGCGTAAAACGTCTAGGCCAAAACTTCTTTAGCGACAGCGGCGTATTTCTCGAACGCTTTGTGGATAACGCACGCCACGTAGAAGTACAAATTTTTGGCGATGGCAAAGGTAATGTACTTGCATTGGGTGAACGCGATTGCTCGTTGCAACGCCGCAACCAAAAAGTGGTTGAAGAAACCCCTGCACCCAATTTGCCCGCCGCGACGCGCGACAAATTATTGGCTGCCTCAAAAAGTTTAGGTGAAGCCGTAAATTATCGCTCAGCTGGCACCATTGAATATATTTACGATGCCGCGCGCGATGCGTTTTACTTTTTGGAAGTAAACACTCGCTTGCAGGTTGAGCACCCCATTACTGAAGCTTGCACGGGTGTGGATTTGGTTGAATGGATGATTCTCACTGCCGCAGGCACACCGCCGAAACTGGATATTGAAATAAATCCCAAAGGTGCCGCAATTGAAGTGCGTTTGTACGCTGAAGATCCAGTACGTGATTTTCAACCATCACCCGGCGTATTAACTGATGTGCATTTTTCCGAATCAGCGCGCATCGACACTTGGGTTTCAACCGGCACCGAAGTATCGCCCTACTACGATCCAATGATCGCGAAGATTATTGTCTATGGTAAAGACCGCGCTGATGCCATTAGCAAAATGAAAACCGCGCTGAATGAAACGCGCGCAGCCGGTATTGCCACCAATTTGGATTACCTGCGTCAAATTATCGCAACGGATTTTTTTGGCAGTGGCGATGTTGCCACAAACAAATTAGCGAGCTTTGACTATCAAGCGCCCGTGGTTGAAGTTTTGCAGCCAGGCACTTACACCAGCGTACAGGATTACCCCGGCCGCGTAGGTTTGTGGAGCATTGGTGTACCGCCATCTGGCCCGATGGATGATTACGCATTTCGTTTAGCAAACCGAATTGTGGGCAACCATGAAAGTGCCGCCGCACTTGAATACACCATCATCGGACCAAAACTAAAATTCCATCGCGATGCCACCATCGCACTGACGGGTGCAACATCGCCTGCAAAAATTGATGGTGAATTAATTCCTTTCTGGCAACCGGTTGCCATTAAAGCCGGACAAATTCTGGAAGTCGGTAAAGCGGAGCAAGGTTGTCGCGGCTACCTCGCGGTGCGCAATGGTTTTGATGTACCCGTGTATTTAGGCAGCCGCTCTACTTTTGCACTCGGTCAATTCGGTGGCCACGCAGGTCGCACATTGCGCGCGACTGATATGCTGCCAATTAGCAATCCGGCAATTGCCGCCTGCACAACGCCTGCACCAGTTTACGACGCGGCAGCGGCACCGAAAGAACTAATCCCAAGCTACCCTACTGAATGGGAAATCGGTGTGCTTTATGGCCCACACGGTGCGCCAGATTTTTTCACTCAAGATGCGATTGATATGTTTTTCTCAACCGCATGGGAAGTGCACTACAACTCCAACCGTTTAGGCATTCGCTTGAATGGACCAAAGCCAACATGGACACGCAGTGACGGCGGCGAAGCCGGTCTGCATCCGTCGAATATTCACGATACCGAATACGCTGTTGGTTCAATTAATTTCACCGGTGATATGCCGGTAATCCTCACCAAGGACGGCCCCAGTCTCGGCGGATTTGTTTGCCCCGTCACAATTGTAAAAGCAGAACTATGGAAAGTTGGGCAAGTAAAACCCGGTGACAAAATTCGCTTTAAACGCTTGAGTTTCGATGCTGCACTCGCACTGGAATTGTCTACCGACCGCGCTATTGAAAACCTGAGCGTACAGCCAGAAGTATTACTCGCGCCGATTGTGAAACCGGAAAATACGATCTCTGATTGCATAGTCGCCGCACTACCGCCCGAAGGTAGCCGCCCATTGGTA
Organism: uncultured Cellvibrio sp.; assembly: GCA_903858205.1. Taxonomy (GTDB): domain Bacteria; phylum Pseudomonadota; class Gammaproteobacteria; order Pseudomonadales; family Cellvibrionaceae; genus Cellvibrio. The sequence goes on along the minus strand of CAIOHY010000603.1, from coordinate 313 downwards.
AGTTATCGTCAAGCGGGCGACAAATATATCCTGCTCGAATACGGCGACAATATTCTAGAATTAAGTTTGCGCTTGCGCGTATACGCTCTGATGGAAGCGTTAAAAGCATCACCTATTAACGGCGTGATTGAATTGTCACCCGGCGTGCGTTCCCTACAAATTAATTACGATAGCCGCGTGATTCACCAACGCGATTTAATTAATCAATTGCTCGTTATTGAAGAAACACTCGGCAGCGCGCGCGACATTAAAGTGCCCAGTCGCATTGTCTATATGCCAATGGCGTTTGAAGATTCCGCAACGCTGGATGCTG
>CAIOHY010000602.1 GCA_903858205.1 uncultured Cellvibrio sp. | reverse complement strand
ACTTTCTATGCTGGCTGGGCTGGTGGTTGAACAGCCGATCAAAGAAGAGCGAACGCGGAAATAAGCGACGAGGATTCTATAAGCCTTGAGTTTATTGGGATTTCGCCTAATACATCATTTTACATAATACAAATTATGCGTAAGAAAAGTCACTTTCGAAGATGGTGTATTTCTTCGGATTTATGTTGAATCCGCATTTTAGGGAGATTAAAAACCGATTGAATTATGGTGGTACGACCAACTATTCAATGTCATTTCAGATTTTCCAGCGCACTTCGTAATTCAGGAAAGGAAAATGTAAATCCTGAACTTTGCAATTTGGCGGGTATGACCCTTTGTCCTTCCAAAAGCAAATCCGCTTGCTCTCCTAATGCTAGACGTATTGGAAAGCCAGGCGTTGGAAAAATGCAAGGACGGTGGATCACTTTTGCTGCGATCTGACTAAACTGTTTTTGCGTAACAGTTTCTGGTGCGGTGAAGTTATATGCGTCAATAGCATTCAAGGCAGAATCATTTTGTACTGAGACTTTCCATAAATGGGCAATGCCACGCAGTACATCATGCACATGAATCCATGAATGCCATTGTTTGCCACTTCCCAATGGTCCACCTAAACCTAATTTGATGGGCAACATCATCATGGGCAGCGGACCTTGGTTTCCAAGCACTAGACCTAAACGCATGAACATTACGCGGACACCATAGGTACTGGCACGCTGAGCAACCCCCTCCCACTCTTGGCAAAGTTGTGACATAAAAATTGGCTGCGGTGGGCTTTCTTCAGTCAAAATTGTGTCATCACCTTCTCGTTGAATGCCGTAATAGCCAATTGCAGAAGCCGAAATCAACAATCGAGGCTTATGTTTAGCGTTGGCGATCCAGTCAACCAAATTATTGGTCAACTCGATTCGACTTTTACGGAGAAACGATTTGCGTGCTGAGGTCCAACGTAAACCTAGGACCCGCGCACCTGCAAGATTAATAATCACGTCGATCACGTGCGTCGATGGTAGCTCGCTCATACTGCTTATGCAGCGTACTTTGCCGTCAAATTGCCATGCGGCTTGTTTAGAATTGCGTGTAAGAACAGTCACTAGTTTGCCATCTGCGATTAGGGACCGTACTAATAATTGGCCAATAAATCCGGTTCCTCCAGTGATCAGTACGCTTTCTGATCCTTCACCGAAATGAATGGATGGAAGCACTTTTTCTGTTTGTGCATTCGTTTTCAGACGCCATGCGGCAAATGCGTCACGTACTCCGGAAAGGCCGACGCCAATACCGCATAGCGCCAAAAAAATGCTAAGTAACCCTTGGGATTCCCATACCATTGCGGTCGGCGCTGATAACCACGTAGGTGAATTTAGCGCCAATAGCGTGATAAATGCACCTCCGTTCATTGCTAGGATTGTATGTGTCACACGTTCTGTCGCTGGAAGTAATCGTGTTTTATCTTCGACCACAAAATCCCAAAGCGTCAGAATTATCTCGACACCAAATAAAGCAAGCAATATCAAAGCCCACAACCCATGCCACGTCCAAAAAGATAAGCCGACAAACAAGGTGCTATAGATTATTGCGCGCACGGCATGAATCGATAACTCTTTGCGTGCAGTGCTGCGTTGTGGCAGAGCTTCAGTAAGTTCGTGATGATAGAGCGTATCAAATGCTCCCAAAATCCCTTGCGCCGACATAAGTTGTAATGCCAGTAAATGGGTATTCATACACAAGCCATTTCCTTTAATTGCTCATTCATTTGGAAACTTGAAGTGTGGATGTCTATTAATTTTTTAACAGAGGGTGTGTCTGGTCATACCACCATAACCAAATCAGAGGCGGTAACATGGTGATCAGTGCAAAACAGTCAACCCACACATGCATCCACGCACCTGCACGCAACGAAATCATCATGTCTTGTGGTGCCCAAACAATGACGCCAATAATCAGCCAGATCCACACAAAGGTAGTTCGTTGACGGTCCCCGATTCGCGTGAGCGCAACCATGCATAAAGCCAACTCCTGGACTGTGGGACCAAATAGGCTTATCCACCAAACTTGTTGTGCTCGCGCCTCTGCCGGTGCGCCATGGGTCCAAAATCCGCTTTCTAAGCTTCGATGGTATGAGTCAAATATCGATAAGTTACCAATCCAAGGAAGAAGAATTCCTACCAACAAATGCCCCATTACGACGCAATACATCCAGCGAATAACCCAAGGACGAATCCGTTCGGCATTCGATACATTTATCATTTTTTTTCTGAAGATAAAAAATTAGTTATCGATCAAAAAACGGATTGACTCGTTTGCAAACTGCTTCATCACAGCGTGGAATAGTTTTGTATCCCAACAGTCGGGACATACGGTAACGGTTTAGTGCAAATTTTCGATACAGATAAGCCAGGAGGGGACGTAACAGTTTTAAGCGCAAGGGAAATACCAGAAGATCTTTTCCGACGAGTGTATAAGCAGCCAACATGCTATCAATACCAACAAGGATTTCACCGTTTGGTTTTTGACTGTGTAGCTCGAGATTAAGAGCGGCCATATCAACACCAAGAATTGCTGAATTAAAATCCGGTTCTGCGATGTCGACAAATGCTAGTTTTCCAGCGCTGTTCCATTTTCGTAGTCGCGCGATTTCAGCTGAGCAGAAAGGACAATTACCATCATAGAATAATGTGAGTTCCGATGTATTCATGTCTTGCTCCCCTTCTCTGCTCCAAAAAATTTCACGATTTTCCCGCCCATCTTTAAAATGCGTTTTAGTGTGCTGGGAGGCAGCCGCTTGTAATCTTCATAGGTGGTGGTGAGCATTTCCATAAAGTCTAATACCTCTTCCATCTTTGCGCGCGTCACTTTGTCCAGTTCGGCGTCCTCGTCTGCCTCAATCAGGCACTCTCTTAAAATTGAGAGTGTTGGATCGATTTCTCGACGCTTACGCTCTTCCATAATCACTCTAAAGATTTCCCAAACATCTTGAAGTGAGACGAAGTGATCGCGACGATCCCCAACAAGATGGGTTATGCGCACTAGCCCCCAACTTTGGAGTTCTTTAAGGCTATTACTTACGTTTGAGCGTGCAACACCTAGCGTTTCAGAAATATCTTCAGCTGTCAGTGGTTGTTTGGCGAGGAATAGCAATGCATGGATTTGGGCGACGGTTCGGTTGACTCCCCAACGTGTCCCCATTTCTCCCCAATGGAGGACATATTTTTGCATTGTTGGACTGAGTTCCATGGCTTACTTTCTTTAATTTCTGTTGTTACAGAAATTAGAGGCCATTTAGCTTGGGAAGTCAATATTTATTAGATATATGCGGTGCTTACAGAAAGAAACACCCACCGCAAGTCAAAACGCAACACTACAGAGCGAATTTAAGATGGGTAGGCAGAATCAATTAAGAACCCATTAGCGCGTTACCCAGCCGCCGCACACTGGGAAAACCTGACCCACAAAACAGTCCGCACTGGTGCTGGCCAGATACGCCGCAAACATCGCATCTTCGCGCGCCGCGACTAAACGCCCCAAAGGAACATCGCGTTTAAGTTTGTCTTGAAATACTGGATTAGCCTGAACCTCAGCGGAAAAATACGTTGGGTTATCAACGTAGTTTTGTGCGATGGCATTGACTTGAACTCGCTTGGCCGCAACCTCAACACCGACAGACTGGATATACGCCAGCTGAGCGCCGCGCGCTGCGCTATAGGTCGACGAACGT
>CAIOHY010000601.1 GCA_903858205.1 uncultured Cellvibrio sp. | reverse complement strand
ATTCACTGGATTAATGCCGATCGTGACCAAGCTGGTCGTAGTACCGCCATTACCATCGCTAATGGTGACGACAAAACTGTCGCCACCGTTATAGTTGGCCTTCGGGGTATACACAAAAGTGCCTGTGGCCGGGTCGAGCACTACTGTGCCGTTAACAGGCTGACCAGACACGACATAACTGAGGGTGTCATTCTCGATATCCTGCGCAACTACCTGACCATTTACCGGCACATCTTCATCGGTCGTAAGGCTGATGTCGTTGGTGGTAGGAGCATCGTTAACCGGTGCGATATTAAGCGTGATGTTGGTGTTGGTGAAGTTGCCACGGCTATCGGTCACGGTCACGACAAACCCGTCAGTGCCGTTGTAATTCGCGTTAGGTCTAAAAGTAAATTGACCTGTCAAAGGATCAAGCACCACCGTGCCATTCGCTGGCGGCGTAGCGATGCTGAAGGTCATAGCATCACCTTCGATATCAGAAGCGATGATTTGGCCGGTCGCTGGCTCATCTTCATTGGAGGCGATGACCTGATCAGTCACCAAGGGCGCACGATTAACATAGCCGGCGTCGATTTCCACCGCGCCCTGCCCTAATTGGAATGCTGACGAAAAGTCAAACGCCTGAGGATCGGTAGTTTCAATAATCCGCGTAAGTTGAACAAAGTCATGGCCTTCACCGCCATCGCCGCCGGTATTGCCTGCGGCGGTTTCTTCCAACTCTTCCAACAGGTCGCCGCCCTGCTCTAACACCGTCAATGCCTCTTGTACGCTTGCATCGCTCAATAGCGCCTCGTTGGAGTCAGTCGCCGTCTGGTCAAGAAAATCACGGCTCATCCCCACTTCCAAACCACCATTCACCACTAAGGCTTCACCCGAACCCACATCCAGCTCGACGCGCGCACCCTGCGCCGTTACCAGAATTTCATCGTCATTCAAGGTGCTGCCCACGGTCAGGGCACGCAAGGTACCATCAGGGGCCTTAGCCCAGGCTTGCCCCTGAAGGAAGGATACTGTGGCAACGGCATTGCTCATAACTGACTCCACGTCAAATTAAAATGTGATGCAACTCACGGAGTGAGCGCGATGTTGAGAAGTCTAGCTAGGGTTGAAACTTACGCCATTGGACTAAAGGACAATAAACAGGTTTTTTTAACGCAGATAAAAGAATAAGAAATAGAAAGCGGGGATTTTCACAAAAAAAGTATTAAGCGCCAGTCTTGTTGGAGAACAGGAGTACCAATTGGAGGCGATCACGCACATGAAGCTTCTCAAACGCAGCACCTAAATGCGCTTTCACTGTACGCTCAGTAATATCCAGAGCACGTGCAACCTCTTTGTTACTCTTGCCCGCTGCGACTAGTTCGGCAACGGCTTTTTCACGGCTCGTCAGAACCGAAAAATCCGTTTGGGGATCCGGCACCGCAGGCAAAATACGTGCTGTCGCCAAGACTAACTGCCGCATAAGATCCGCGCCCAGCCACATCCCACCGGCGGCAACAACTTGCGCCACCTGCTCAAGCAACTGAGGCACAGCAAGATAATGAAGATAGCCACTTGCACCCGCCTCAAGCGCGCGGCGCGCTTCATGCGGGTTTTCAATAGCAGTCAGCGCGATCACCCTTGTTCCGGCAGCAGTTAAGCGTTGGATGTGGATAAAGCTCGACTCATCGCGCAGCAACAACCACACAAAATCCCCCGCCGCTGCAGAAGGAACATTCGCACTTATCCGCGCCGCCGGAAACGCCTGCTGCCAACGCGGAGAATGTACTTCAGCGGGAGAAAAAAACAGGTGTTGGATCATCGTTCGGTCATGGCATTTTGTTGGGCGCGCAGCACCGGTTTTAACAAATAGGCGAGCACCGTTTTTTTGCCGGTAAGAATATCTACCTGCGTCATCATACCCGGCATGATAGGTAAGCTGGGATCAAACCCTGCACGTTCCGTACGTACTCGCACAATATAAAACGTTCGCTCTTTTTCATCGGTAATCGTATCGGGGCTAATATGTTCGACCTTACCCTTCAAACCACCGTAGACGACAAAATCATAGGCGGTAAATTTAACGATCGCCTCCTGCCCGGGATGCAAAAACGCAATATCTTTGGGCGATACTTTTGCTTCAATTAATAATTGATCATCCAAGGGCACCATCTCGATCACTTCATGCCCCGGTTGCACCACACCACCGACTGTATTGGTAAAAACGCGCTGCACAGTGCCGCGCACCGGCGAGCGAATTTCCGCGTATTTAATTTTATCGGCAAGACCCGTGCTGGTTTCTGATAGCGATGCAATTTTACTTAACACTTCCGATAATTCATTGCGCCATTTATTACTCGCCAGCAATTCTGTCTCACGCAACTTTCCCTCTGACTCTTGCACCGCCAACACTAACCGTGATTCTTGCGATAACGCCTGCTCGCGCTCGCCCCGTGCGTTAGATACATCACCCTCCAAGCGCAATATTTCCACTTCAGAAATTGCCCCACTCGCCAGCAGCGGTTTGGTGACATTTAATTCTTGTGTTGATAATTCCAACGCGCGCGTTACTTGCGTCAGTTTCGCGCGCACTTCATTTAATTCTTCTGAACGCTGATCCAACTGGCTGCGCGCAATACTCAATTGCTCATCCAACTCTTTGCGATTGGACTCGTACAAACTGCGCTCGTGATTAACAATGTCCGGTGCATCCGCCAGTAAATCATCGGCAAATACCAGCGCCGTATTCGATGTTAAGGCTTGCAGGCGTGCGGCACGCGCTTGTAGTGATAAATATTCAGCGCGATTTTCACGAAACGTAGCAATAAATCGGGTGGGATCAATACGCAATAATAAATCGCCCTTTTCTACGACTTGCCCTTCGCGCACCAAAACCTCTTGTACCACACCGCCATCAAAGGATTGGATAATTTGTAACTGCGATGAAGGAATGACTTTGCCCTCGCCGCGCGCCACTTCATCCAATTGCGCAAATGCGGCCCACAAAATCAGTAAAAAAATAATCAGCGCAATGACGCGCAAGAGTGCGCGGGCGCGCACCGGCTCCTGTTGCAACTTGGCCCAATCGGAATCTGTCACCCAATCTTTGGGCTGCTCGTGCAAAGGGTCAAGCCAACGGGCGTAGGCTTTATCAATGTATCGGGTTGCCGGTAAGCCTAATTTATCCAACCAGCGACCAATACGTTCAAACCACATTTTATCGCGCGAGACCGTCATTAGGATGCTCTCCCGATCCGGCCTTGGCGCAGCGCTTCAACGACCTGTTCTTTCGGTCCATCGGCAACAATTTTTCCACCGTCGATCACAATAATTCGGTTCACCAATTCCAACAGCGAGGTTCGATGCGTAATGACCAACAAAGTTTTATGCTCTGCAAATTGCATTAAATTGCGTTTGAACTCCTCTTCGCTGGTGTGATCCATTGAACCTGTCGGCTCATCCATTAATAAAATAGGAGGATCATTCAAGAGCGCACGCGCAATGCTGACTGATTGGCGCTGCCCACCGGAGAGCAACTGCCCGTGTTCACCAACCGGCATCGCCAAACCCATCGGATGTTGATTAACAAAATCCGTGAGCCCACTCAACCGCACGGCTTCAAGAATCGCATCATCACTCGCATAAGGCGCGCCCATGGCGATATTGTCGCGCAGGGTACCAAAAAATAAATTCACGTCTTGCGATACATAACCCATGTTACGGCGCAATTCAGCGGGATCAAGTTGGCGAATATCAATCCCATCCAGCAATACAGTTCCGGATGTTGGCTCATACAAACCGGCGATTAATTTTTCGATTGTGGTTTTACCGGAACCGTTACGACCAAGAATAGCTACGCGCTCGCCGGGATTAATGTTGAAGGCGACATCACGCAATACATCGCGCTCATCTTGCGGATATTTAAAGGCAACTTTTTTAAATTCAATTCCGCCTTGCAAACGCGGGCGGCTGATCCAGTTCGCATCCAATGGGCGCTCAACCAGCTTTTGCATAATCGCATCCAGCGCCGTAAGCGCAGTCGCTGCGCTGTGATATTGCATCAGCAGACCTGCCGTTTGCCCTACCGGAGCCATAATGCGCGACGACAACATATAAGCTGCAATCAAGCCACCTTGGCTCAAATTGCCATCAATAATTTGATATACACCAACGATAATAATAACAACGGATACCAATTGTTGAATCCAGAGTGTACTGGTGCCAACCGAGCCGGATAACAACCGCATTTTCACACCCACACGCGATACCAATAATGTAGTTTTTTCCCACACCGCTTGCATACGCCCTTCCGCACCGAGGGTTTTTACCGTTTCCAATGCGCTTAAACTTTCAATCAAAGTCGCATTGCGCTGTGCCGATGCCTGCATGGAACTTTCCGACAGCAAATGTATTTTGTGTTGCACTGCTGCGGTGTAAATCATGACCAATACAACACCCACCAAAATCGGAAATACCAGCGGCCAGGAAATTAATAAAACGACAATTAAAAACAATAAAACAAAAGGTAAATCCACCAGCGCCAAAATAGTCGCAGAGGAAATAAAACTGCGAATAGATTCGAATGACTGCAGCCCGGAAGTAAATGATCCAACAGACGCAGGTCTTTCAGATAATTTCATTCCCAGCACCCGCTCCATGATACTCGCAGAGAGCGTGACATCTATGCGGCTTGCGGCGAGATCAACGAACCAGGCACGCATCATGCGCAAGACAAAATCGGCACTGATGGCAACTAACATTCCAATCGATAAAACCCAGAGTGTATCGGTGGCATGATTAGGTACGACTCGGTCGTACACGTTCATTACAAACAGCGGCGACACCAGCGCAAAAAAATTGATCAACAAAGCAGTAAGTAATACATCGCGGTATAAATATTTGTGGTCAGCAATAACGCCCCAAAACCAATGGGAACCGCGATTTTTAGTATTGGCAGTTTTGCCAATCTCAGCTGTGCGCGCATCAAAGCGCTCCTGCGGGCGCACATAAATCGCACGACCTGTGTAGTGGTTCGCCAACTCCGCGAGGGATACATCCACTACCGCATCACCCAGCTCGGGGTAGAGAACTTGAGCAGTATCGCTGTTGATCGACAAGAGCACACAGGCCTGATTGTCGTTCAACAAAAGCACTGCGGGGAAAAGCGCGCTATTTAAATGAAGCAAATCGCGCTGCGCAATTTTGCTGGTGAGACCTGCACGTTTGGCAGCGCGCGCAAACAAAGACGGTGTGAGTTGCTGCGCTTCCAGCGGCAAGCCAGCCAACAGGGTTTCACGGGTAGTAGTGATCTGGTGCGCGCGCGCAATAAGTAACAAACACTCAACCAGCGCGCCCCCGGTTGCGGCAGCGGGAGAAACGTCCGTGGAAAGGTGAACATCAGGGGTCATTGGAGCTCCAGGAGCGTCAAGCGGGCAAACCAATTAATCGCCAATAGGCCGATAGTTAGGTCAAAAGCCTCTGTAATATAGATGGCCATTGCCGCACACGCAATTTGATTACCAAACATTGCAACACAGGCATAAAAAAACGCATCAAATCGCTGGAATTTGATGCGTTCTCGGCACAAGCAAAATGAGTGACTATTCGCTGCGTGTTACGGTGACATCAACACGGCGATTCGCTGCTTTCCCACTTACACTTGCGTTATCGGCGACCGGACGAGTCGCGCCAAAACCGTCAACGGTCATTGGTATTGCCTCCAACCCATTCAACACAAAATAGTCACGCACACGCTGCGCACGCGCTTTTGACAAGGGAATATTGAGCGCGTCAGTACCGGTGTTATCGGTGTGACCTTCAATTGTAATTTGCACAACCTGCGGAGTCGCTTTAATGTCAGCAATCAATCGATCAAGTTTTTGCGCAGCACCGGCTTTTAATTGCGAACTGCCCACATCAAATAATGCATCACCTGCGAGTGGAGTTAACTCACTGATCAAATCATCCCGGCCCAAGGCATCTGGTGCAAGGTCCGGGCACGCCGACTCGGATATATTCAGCGAGTCTTTGACCTTGGTGTCATGCAATATGCCAAGGCCATCGCGCACAATTCCAAGTGCTGGCAATAAACTGCCCATAGCCGCCAAGGAACGTGCATAGGCGATTTCCAAATCACCGTTGGCAATAATCAACGCGCGACTCGCTTGGAAATATTCGTTTTCCGCATCAAGCAAATCGAGCAAGGTACGCTGGCCGATATTGAATTGTTCTGAATAGGCTGTACGCACTTTATCGCTTGAAATACGGTGCTGTTGTAATGACGTCAGTTGCTCACGAATACGTTGGGAATCGTTGTAGGCAATTTGCGTGTTCTGGCGCAAATCCACACAGGCTTGATCGCGCAAATCTTTTGCTTGGTTCACCTGTTCCAATGAGCGGCGCACAGCGGCACGATTTGCGCCGCCGCTGTACAAGTTGTACGTGAGCGCTAATTCCACCGCGCTTTCATCGCCGTAGCTATTGGGATCCGTGCGATTATCAAAACCGTTTTGATTGCGACTGGTCACCTGACGTGCGCGCAACTCCGCTTTCGGGTAATAGCCCGCGCGCTCCACTTTTACCGCGGCTTGGGCGGCACTGATGTTTTTAATCGCTGCATGAAAAGCCGGATTACCTTGATAAGCAAGCGCCAAGGCCGCGCGAATAGTGTCGGGGAGTTTTTGTTGAGTGAGATCAACCTCTGCCAAATTTTCTGCAGGTAACTGCCCCACAACACGCAAATAGCGAGCAGTGACATCGTGCAAATTAGAGGCTTCGGTTAACAAATTCGATTCCGCTAAGGCCAAGCGACCCGCGACTTGCTCCAAATCGACACGGCGACCAACGCCAGATGAGGCACGCTCTTCAATTTGAGCAAACACTTCTTGATGCTTCACATAATTATTGCGAGCTAACTTAACCAGCTCGCGATTGCGCTTTACATCTTCATAAGCGCGCACAGCTTCGAGCGCAGTGGTTTCAATGGTGTTTAACAACTCGTAGTAACGCACTAAACGCGCGCTATCGAATCGAGCAACTTCGCTAGATGTGCGAAACCCGTTAAACAAGAGTTGGCTAAGGGTCACTTGCGCCTGCGCGGTGTTGTATACCGCGCGGCCGTCATAATCGCGATTGGTTTTACCCGCACTCGCTCCTATTTCGACTGTCGGCAAGTAACCTGCCCGCGCAACACGTACATCCTGTGCAGACGCGCTGAATTCATGCCAGCTAGCCTGCACGTCCGGGTTGGATTCTATCGCCTGCAAAGCCGCGTCTTTTACATTGTTTGCGGCGGAGCTTTGCGCAGCAACTTGACCTGCAAACGCAAATACGGATATCAGCGCTATGGAATGCGTAACCAGTGACACATGTTTTAAGAGAGCGATACGATCAAAAAAAGAAAGAGCCATTAGAAATCTTCCGCATGGGTTGCACAAAACAGTTAGTAAGATAGAGGTATCACACCGATCAACAGTTTGGGCGAATCATTTCGCACAGGATGCTGACTCATTGACCGAGCCAAAGGAGGCAAGAAAATCCCTATTGCAGAAGCCAAACCAAGTGCATCCGGAAAACAAATTTAAGGAACTCTGGTACAACTTTATGGTAGATGGTCTTAGGCATAAAACGGGCTTTTTTATACTGAGAACCCTTGTTATGGCGCAAAAAACAGCCAAAATGCTATTTTTATCATAACTCATCGGCGCTTTATGCCACAACAGCATTTGCTTTTGCGACGACAATCACATTATTTCGATTTTCTCTGAACTTGTTATCGCTATAGAAAACAGACCGCTAATCAACTTTTACTATAAACAGCGATCGAAAAATCCAGAGTGTCTTGCACTTCGCTGGCGAGTATCGAATCCCGCAACTCTGGCGCCAACCGCCATGCAAATGGCGTCATCGCCAACAACGCCGCACAGAAGTCTCGCTCACTCACTCGCAAATCGGCTTCCAAACGATGTTGCTCGAATAACACAAACCCGTCAGGCGCTATCGGCTTAGGGTGCGGACGCACCTCTCTATAAATCCGCTCGCGTAGACCCAATAAGTGATTTTCGCCCGGAGTAACTATAACCAACTTGCCCCCCGGTTTTATTACACGAGATAACTCGGTGTCCTTACTGGGGGCGTAGATTCGGGTGACCAGATCGATGGAGCTATCGGCTAGCGGCAAGTCAAAACTCGATGCGACACAGTAGGTAAGTGCTGGGCGATTCTTGGCCGCTTTGGCGGCGAGGCGCACACCGGCTTTCGCGATATCAACTCCGTACACCTGCGACTGAGGTAAAGCATCGGAAAATCCGGCAGTAAAATAACCTTCTCCGCAACCTATATCGAGCAGCGTTTGGGTTGTTGCGGGTAGTAATTCTTGCAATCGCAGTTTTAGCGAATCGAAAAAGCCAGCTTGCAAAAACTGACGGCGCGCTTGTAGCTGTTCTTTTGCATCACCCGGTTCACGCGAATGCTTATTCTGCACCGGCAATAAATTGAAATAACCTTCTTTGGCGCGATCGAATTGATGACGATTGACACAGACCAAACCCTGAGCATTTTCTACCAGAGGTTGGTGACAGAGCGGGCAACGCAAATCTTTCATAAT
>CAIOHY010000600.1 GCA_903858205.1 uncultured Cellvibrio sp. | reverse complement strand
GCAGGTTTATGGATGAGCGAAGACAAAGGTCGTACATGGACTAATGTGCAAAATTTTTCTGAAAAATCGATTAATGTTGTCGCAATGAATGAAAGCAAAGCAGGAAAGACTTCCATAATTGTGGCAACGGATAATCCTGCGAATCCGATGTTGATAAGTAAAGATAATGGACAAACCTGGAAAAGCCATAAGTTGGAATCCGTTAGTGATATTGTTTTCCATCGCGTTGCTCAGGCGGGTAATAAGCTCTATATCACTGGCGCAAATACCAGTGGACCATTGGGAATTTCAAAGGGCGGTGTTTGGCGTTTTGATTTGGATACCGAGAAGTGGGCGCAATTAACGCTTCCGGAAGGGCAGGGTGGTTTTAGCGGTGTTACGGTTGACCCACGCGATCATAAAAGAATTTTGGTTTCCACGACTAACCGGTGGTATCCAAAAGACGACATTTTTTTGAGTGAAGATGGCGGAAATAGTTGGAAAAGTGTTGGTGAAAGTGCCACCTGGTCCGAAGGTGATACGCCTTATGTAAAAACACATAAACCGCATTGGATAACGGATATTCAATTTGACCCTTACCATTCGAACCGTGCACTACTCGTAACAGGATATGGCGTCTACGAATCTAACAATATAAATAGTGCCGGGAAAGTTAGCTGGCGTTTTGTCGGAAAGGGAATGGAAGAGACGGTGATTCTGGAATTGATTAGTCCACCAACAGGCGCCTCTTTGGTCAGTGTGATGGGAGATATCGACGGCTTTTTGCATGATGATTTAACCAAGACTCCAGCAAAAGGGCGATTTAAGCCGGAGCTTGGTAGTAACAATAGTATTGCTTATGCCTTTGCAAAATCTAACCTAATGGCCAGAACCGTTGAGCGCGGAAATGGAATCAGTTTGGTTCTTTCTGCAGATGGCGGTAAGACCTGGCAATTATCCCAGTCTGAACCCGAAGGCGCATTTGGTGGTCAAGTAGCATTGAGTGCGAAAGGCGATACCATCCTGTGGACGCCCCACAAAATGGGCGGTTTTTTTTCGCGTGATGGCGGCAAATCATGGTCTGCATCGAAAAATTTGCCTGCCAATCTCAAGCCGATTGCTGACACTGTGGCGAATGATACTTTTTATGCCTACGACGGTGAGCAAGGCACGCTGTTTTTAAGTCGGGATGGCGGCCAATCATTTACTAATGTGGATTTTAAATTCCCGGTATTGCCCAATTGGCGATTAAGCGAGGCAAATGTTAGGGCGGTTCCAGGGCTTAAAGGCGAGGTTTATGTATCGGCCGGCTCGGCGCTCTATCGTATTGCAAGTTTTGGCACTCAGATTACGCAAACTGCCAAGGTACAAGAGGCTTATTTTGTCACTTTCGGTAAATCATTTAAGAAGAATGCCTATCCCGCTATTTATATCTGGGGTCAAGTGAATAACGAGAAAGGCGTATTTATGTCTAAGGATGGTGGAACTCAGTGGTACAAAATCAGCGACGACAAAAATCGATTTAGCAGTATTCGCTGCATGGTTGGCGACTTACGAGAAGCCGGAAAGATTTATATCGGCACAGGCGGGCGCGGCATTTTTGTCGGTTCTGGTAAATAACTCGTACCTGCATAAATTGAGAACTTCTCACTTATTTCAGCCACTTATAGCTTATGAATTTATTGGGAAGTTTTTTAGATTAAATTCGTTTAACTTAGCAAACGTAAATTCGGTTTTCCTTTCGCAGAGGCTTTCCTAGTTTACGTGCAGCGTACTGGCTGCTTTCCGTGCCTGATGTTATCCAGTGACATCGGGCCCGAGTGATAGCTCATCAACACTATTGCTCATAGCGTTTTGCCCTGCTTCGTTGGAAGCAGGGCTTTTTTTTGTGCGCCATAAATGTATTCATTAACTACTGCACAACAATCCCTGTTGGTACTATTTTTGGTATTCGATGCGATTGATGTACCAAGTGAATTCGCCTGCTTCCGTTTTGACAACAGCTTCGTCATCCACTTGCTTTTTTATCAAGGCTCTGGCCATTGGCGAATCAATCGATATGTAATCTTTGGTATCAAAAATTTCATCGTAGCCGACTATCCTAAAGCGCTTTGTATCCCCAGATTCATTTTCTATTTCCACCCAGGCACCAAAAAAAACTTTCCCCTCTTGGACTGGTGAGTAATCGACGATTTTGAGATCCTCAAGGCACTTGCGTAAATATCGAACCCGCCGATCAATTTCGCGCAGCCTTTTTTTATTGTATTGATAATCCGCATTTTCGCTTCGGTCGCCCAAGCTGGCGGCCCAAGATACTTTTTGGGTGACGTCGGGCCGCTCGACGCGCCACAGGTGGTCGAGTTCTTCTTTTAGGGCGTTGTAGCCTTCTCGGGTAATCAGTGGTGTTTTCATTGGGTGCCTTGCCAAATGCAATTGGTGACGCGTTCAAGGATTAGGCCAAAGGCCTGCGCGTTGTAGCCTTGAGTTTTTTAATGACTTCCAAAAATCTGTAAATAAAACGCCAGCTCTTCATTGAGCGCACGTTGGATATTTTGCGCTTGCCGGAAGCCGTGCCCCTCATCGTCAAAGGTTACATATTTCGTCGTTATACCTTTTGTTTGAAGTGCTGCGACCATGGCTTCTGCTTGCGCGGGCGGCACGACTTTATCTTGCAAACCTTGTAAAAAAATCACTGGGCAATTGAGTTGCACTATGTGGTAAATGGGCGATCGGTCGCGATAGATTTTTTGCTGCGCCGGATATTCCCCCACTAATGAATCCAGATAATGCGCTTCAAATTTATGGGTGTCACGCGCGAGTGCTTCCAAATCGCCAATGCCGTATAAGCTGGCGCCCGCCTTAAAGACATCACTAAATGTGAGCGCAGCAAGGACGGTGTAACCACCGGCGCTGGACCCGCGAATAGCCACTTTATGTTTATCGATAAGATGTTGCGCCGCCAAATAATCTACGCCGCTGCACACGTCGATCACATCGGTGATGCCCCAATTATTTTTTAAGCGATCACGATATTGTCTGCCGTAACCTGTACTACCGCGATAATTCACATCGAGTACAGCGAATCCACGGCTGGTCCAGAATTGGATTTTCAGGTTGAGTGAACTTTCAGTTGCACCGGTCGGGCCGCCGTGGCACATCACCAATAGCGGCGGTTTTTGTTCGGCTGAATCTTCGATTTCTGGATTTTTTGGTGCATAGAAAAATCCATGGGCGCTTTCGCCATCCCGGGTGGGAAATTTTATCGCTTGGGGCGCTGAAAAAAATCGCGCATCAATAGCCTGTGTCGTGTTGGTCAGCGCGTTAACTTCTCCGTTTGCATAACACCAGAGCTGCGCGCTTTGTGTGTTACTGGCGGCGATAAAATAGCCCCTGCCGTTGCGGCAATGGATGTTGGCGATATCGCGAAAATCGGTTGATATTTTCGTCAATGCTTTAGTCGTTGTATTAATGAGACCCAACTGCCAAAAACCCTGTTGGCTAAAGCAGCAAAACAGGGTATCGCCGGATAAAAAACCGTAAGTGCTCATGCCGAACACCCATTGTGGCGTGGCAAATTCGGCATCGAGTGTGAATACCGCTTCGGCTTTGTCATCGCGCCAGCGATAAATATTCCACCAGTTGTTGCGATCTGAAACAAAAAATAACTCGCCAGTCGGCGACCATTGCGGTTGAAAAATAGATTCCTGTGCTCCGCCGGCGATAAGGGCGCTACTGAGAATATCGCCGTCCGGGGTTAATTGTGCGAGTACACACTCGGTGCCATCCCAGGGCATATTCGGGTGATTCCAACGCAAAAAGCTAAATTGTTTTCCATCTGGAGACAAACGCGGGTTGGAATAAAAATCAGCACCTTGCGCGAGAATGTGAAGTTCGCTGTTGGTTAGGTCCAGCGCAATAATAGCGCTTGTCGGTTGATGTGCATTGTGTGTGCAATCTTCGCGTACCGCAATTAAACGCGCGCGCTGGGCGTCGTAACAAAAGTCGG
Source organism: uncultured Cellvibrio sp. (assembly GCA_903858205.1). Classification (GTDB taxonomy): domain Bacteria; phylum Pseudomonadota; class Gammaproteobacteria; order Pseudomonadales; family Cellvibrionaceae; genus Cellvibrio. Next base: position 14,659 of record CAIOHY010000600.1, on the reverse strand, counting down.
CGTAGCGAAAGGCGCCTTCAGGTGTTATTGCTTGCGTTTCTGCGCGGGCAAGATCATAGCGATAAATACGCTGGTCGCTATCTAACACATAAAAAATTGCATCAGGTATCGCCAGATAGGGTGCGCCACCGTATTCGTGCGCGCGGGTGCGAATGCTGTGGGGCGCGGGCAATAAATCCGAGCGTATTCCGTTGGATTCGCACACTAAGGCATTGCGCCCTTTTTCTTGCGGGCGCGACTCCAGCCAGTAAATAACATCGCCAACCGCTTGTGGTTCGCTGATGCGTACACCCTGGGCGGTAAGTAATTCGGCGGTGATCGGTGATGGCCAATGGCCGTGCGGGATGTGAGTCATAGATCGGCTACGCCTGCGTGAATAATAAATAAGGCGGTATTTTGCCCCTCATTGTGAAGCAGGGGCAAGGCAGGGTTTTTATTTGTGCCGCTTTCCGCTTTAATGCGCCTATCAACTGGATTTATTATTGGATAGCTGCCGATATGGCTTTCACTGCTGAACAATTGCGTCATTATCTGCCCATCCCTGATTCACCCTTTTCGATTTGGTGGATTGGTTTTAGCGGTGGCCTGGATTCGACCGTGCTCCTGCATGCCTTGGCGCAATTGCGGTTGCCGGTGCAATTGCGCGCATTGCATATCAATCACCAAATTTCATCTAATGCCAATCGCTGGCAAAGCCAATGCGCCGATTTTTGCGCGCAGCTCTCAATTCCTTTTTATGCAGAGAAAGTGAGCGTCGTAAATACTGGCAAAGGGATCGAAGATGCGGCGCGTGCGGCGCGCTATTCGGTTTTTGAAAAAAATATCGCACGCGATAACTATTTGCTCACCGCTCATCATGCTAATGATCAAGCAGAGACACTCTTGTTGCGTCTGATGCGTGGCACCGGCCCGCGCGGGCTGGCGGCTATGGCAGCAGTCCGCGCGCTTGGTGAAGGCTGGCTAGCAAGACCAATGTTGCATTTTACGCGCGCGGAATTAGAGGCTTACGCACTCACTCATCAACTCACTTGGGTTGATGATGAAAGCAATGTGGACGACGACTACGATCGCAATTTTTTACGCAATCAGGTCATGCCTTTGTTGCACAGCCGTTGGCCTGAGTTTAAACGTAAATGGCAACAGACTGCTGAGCTATGTGCGCAGCAAGAAGGCGTCATAGAGGAAATTGCGCGCGAAGATTTGTTGCGCGCTGCACCTCTGATTGAGCGAATAGGGCAGAGTATCGAGCTGAAAGCGCTGGTGGGTTTATCGCACGCGCGCAAACAGAATCTGTTGCGCTATTGGCTGCGTTTGAATAATCACACCACGCCCGAACAATCGCATTGGCACCAGATCGAACAGCAAATTTTTGCGGGCCGTGATGACGCACAACCAAGAGTGGCCTGGGGCAATGTTGCACTGCAAACCTATCGCGAGCGCTTGTATGCCTTACCGCTACAAATGCCGGAGCTTGAATTGCGTTTGCAATTAAGCGACGCCTCGGTGAAACCGCGATTGAAAGCAGATTTGCCGGATATGCGCATCGGTTATCGTTCAGGCGGCGAACGCTGCAAGCCGGTAGGCCGTGGACATTCGCAGACACTCAAAAAATTGTTGCAGGACTATCAGCTTGAACCTTGGTTGCGCGATAGGGTGCCGTTGGTATTTAGCGGTGATAATTTGGCAGCAGTGGGGGATTTATGGGTTTGTGCAGATTTTGTAGCGGCAGAAAATGAAGCGGGTTATGCGTTAATCTGGCAATAAAAGCGCGCTAAATATTTTGCGCCAACAAAAACGAATGACATAAAAAAACGGGATGCAGTTTTGCATCCCGTTTTTTTCACGTTAACGATAATGGATTAGAACAAATAGACCGCACCAGCTGCTTCAGCTGAATTGTCGTTTTGATCCAATGTACCGCTGCTACTGGCTGAACTCGTACTCGCACCGCTGGATGCTGCTGCGTAACCGCGACCAGATTCACGGTGCGCGCCAACGGCCATGGTTTTTCCATCTGCAGACAAATCCACATTTAATCCAAAGCGATCATTGTCATCGGTGTTGCTCGCTTTTACATAACTTTTTTGATCCCAAACACTGTTGGTGCGCGTGAACACAAATACAGCGCCAGCACGGTCGGCACTGGTGTCGCCCTGATCGCCATTGATGCCTTTGGCATTGCTGGCTTCACGGTAAGCGCCAACGGCAAGTGTGTTGCCATCGTGAGAGAGGCTCACATCGCCACCAAATTCACTGGCAACACTAACGGTTGAAGGTTTGAGATAGGCCTGTTGTGTCCAAGCGGTGCCATTGCGGGAAAACACATAGGCCGAACCGGAACCGAGTAATTTGGCGGCTGCTTGCACAGCGGTTTTGTCGATATTTTTTGGGTCATCGGTATTGATTACGACACCGGTATCGCCCTTGGCACCGACCGCGAGTGTGTTGCCGTCACCCGAGATATCCACACTGGAACCGAAGAGGGTGGTAAAGAAAGTCGATGCGGGTTTGAGGTAGGCTTCTTGTACCCACTCGCCTGAGCTGCGCGTGAACACATAGGCCGCACCATTGTTCAAACCATAGGTTTCGTAGAAGGCGTCGGCGCAAGTGAGATCCAGTACAAAGAGTGACTCTCTGTCCGGATAGTAGCAGGAGTTATCAGCCTGATTGCCATTGACGCCTTTGGCTTGGCTATCTTCGCCTATAGCGCCCACTACCATAGTGTTACCGTCAGTCGACAGCGCGATACTGGCACCGAAGGCATCGCCTTGCTGAGCGTTGGAGTTTTTGACGAATGACTCTTGCATCCAGCCATCTGCACGGCGCACAAAGATATGCACTGAGCCTGAGTTGGCGCCACCTTTGTAGGAGCTGGTTGAACTTGAGCTACTGGACGAACTGGAGCTGGAGCTTGAGCTGCTGGATGAGCTGGTACTGCTGGTCGATGAGCTGCTCGATGGATAATACTCAAAACACTCTGGCATGGAAGAGGCCATGTACTTCAAGATTCCACTGACCGCAAGGCTATCGCTGGTAGCACCAACGGCAAGCGTTTTTCCGTCACCCGAGAGCGCAATAGTCTCGCCAAAACGGAATTCAGATTTGAAATAGCTGGGCTTCACGTAGGCATCCTGCGCCCATTCGTTGGCAGTGCGAGTGAACACGTAAACCGCGCCGGTGTTGTAATCATTCGCTGAAATCAAGTCGTCAGAGGCATCGGACGATAAGTTGTAGGTAATTGTTTCGTAGTTCGCTTGATTACAATTAATTCCCGTTGACGGGCTGTCTTCCAGCAATGAGGAGACAGCAAGGGTATTACCATCATCGGACAAGGATACTTTGTAGCCGAAGCGGTCATTCAGTAATACACGCGCACTATTCAGATTTGGCTGCTCGGTGTTGGATGCCTTCAGATAAGCCTGTTGTACCCAGACGCCATTTTCTTTGGTGAATACATAAACAGCACCGGCATTGGTGCTGTCGTTATTTGCCTGGTCTCCATTTGCGCCAATGGCTTTACTGTCCTCGGCAGGAGCGCCCACTGCGAGAGTTTTGCCATCGGCGGACAAGGCAACACTCCATCCGAACAAATCATTGGCTTCAGTATTTGAGGCTTTGAGATAGCCGATAGCCTTAATCATTTCGGTGGCGGTGAATGTCAGGTTGGACTGTTGCGCGCAGCCACCTGCATTACAGGCCTCAACGTAGTAATAATTGTTGACCCAATCATGGACATGTACGCCTATCTCATCAGTCGCTTGTGTTCCGGTGATATCAGCGCCAATTTTTACTACGCCACCCGCGGCGGCATCACGTTTGAACAATCGATAAAACGTTGCCCCCTCCACCGGACTCCATTGAAAGGTGAGTACTTTGGTTTTTTGCGCTTCCACTTTTACGCTTGGCCAGATACCAGAGCCATTGGCTGGGACAGATGCGGCATTGAAGCTGCTACGCAGTGAGGACGAACTGCTGATAGATGAAGAGCTTGCCGAGGATTTTTTATCGCTGCCACCGCCGCAGCCGGCGAGAAAAAAAGAGCCTGCCATCAGGGACAGAAGCAGGGAGGTACGCTTTAGCAGCGGTGAGAAACGATCAATATTCATTCAGCAGGTTCCTGAGGTTTAAAACTGGTCGGTGATTCTGTGTGTCGCGGCGCTTGGTGTCAATCAAATCGCCAGCAATATTAGGGCGCCGACGAAGCCGTGTGTTGGGTTCTGGCTCGGCCCCATGGGATTGAAAGGGGCTTCAAGGCGACAAATTGATTCAGTGTTTTTGTGAGCTGAGACTAATGTAGTTGAATTGAGCGGAAGGAGTTGTGATCAATTGTGCAAGCTGAGGGGGTTTGGTGACCGCCCCATCGCCCCCGGATGATTGGAGGGCGAAGAGGCTGCACGGGTGTTAAAGGGTTTTTAGATATTCAACCAGTGCTAGTCGTTGCTCATGGTTTATTGGCTTCAGCGTCTCCATTTTGGGTTTGCCCTGTGCGTCTTTTACCGGGCGACCTTTTGCGTCCAATACAAACACCGGCGTCACACCCGCTGCGTATTCATGTCCCTTGTTTGAGTTGCTGGGCAGCGTGGTGTCGAACACAAATAACCCTGGGTATTGGGCCGGGTCCCGTGGCATTACGCCGACATTAACGGCATCCAGCTCGCGTGTTCCCACTGTGAAGCGGTTAGGACGACAGGTTTTGCCACTGGCGATTTCGGCATCGCTACAACTCGGCATAAACAGCTCGTACAGGCTAGGCACGGAACCGTTGTGTAAATAGGGCGCGGTAGCCCAGATCCCATTGAGCGGCCGTGCTTTGTAGGCAGCGAGAGTCGCCGGGTTATTTTTGTTGACGACTTCAAAATCCAAATGCCGTTCGGTTTTTTTAATCGGGTTATCGGAAATGGATGTGACTAGGTCATAGAGCTTATCGGCCCAGCGGCGGATCAGCCATTTGTCATGATCCGGTTCGATGAGTACGCCCTCCACCGCACTGCTCAGTGCAGGTAGCACAATATCCGTCTCTTTAAAGCGCGGTTCCGGTTTTAGAGGATTGATTCGTTCACCCTCAAAGTAACCCATCTTGCCGCTGTGCTTCAGGGCGTTCATCGCCATATAAGGATCAGTCCCTATGGTCTGCAAGCTGGCGAATTGGGAGATGATCCTGCGGTTGGGGTCAGTGCGATCAATCGCCTGATGGCAGGTATGGCACTGATACTCAACAAACACTTTCTCTCCTTGTTCAGCCAGCGCGCGGTCGATCGGTGGCAATACGTTTTGGTTCGCCAGATCTTCCCAGCTTGGCGACCAGAGGCTCTCCAGATGGCGTTCCATGCGCGTTAGGTTGCGCACCGCCACAGAGGAGCGATAGCCGACATCGTGTTTCTTTTTGTCCAAGTCAAACTGCGCAAATACCCCGAGCGCTTCGCCAGTGTTGCGCCCCAAGGGGCCGGCGAGTTCGTTGTCGCCCACGCCGTTCCACTGCACAAAATCATGTTGTGGGGTATCCCACAAGTAGGGGTAGCTTACGGGCGCGCTGGCGGGGTTGGAGTTGGATTCACTGGGGGTGAGGTGGGCGAGCACGCGGTTGTAAATCCGCCCAAATGCATCCAATCGACCATATCCATAGGCAACGGTTTGGTTACCGTGGCGCGGTTCGTTGATCTGGTTGTAGTTGGCAATTTGTTGCGCTGTTGTCGCAAGTTGTGCGCGGAAGGCTTCTTTTTGGTCGGGGTATTTTGCTTTCAGCACGTTTTGTGCGAGGCGATCAAACTTTTCGGGTTGATCCAGGCTTGCCTGTAAAGCCATCGCCAAACTCGTAAGCATCTGCTCCATATCAGCCAGTGTTGCGCCACCGTCGAGCCGGATCGCGACACCTTTGTAGTTGACTTGACTGGTGTGACATGCCGCGCAGGTAAAGCCAATAAACTCTTTACCCTGATGCTCATCTTTCACCCAGCCCACGGGCAAACCATCAGGATTCGCGAATGACTCTGACTGCGGCAAATAGCGCAGGCGATTCATGTGTTCATCGCTGCGAAAGAGCAACTCGCTATCTGCGGTTTCAAGATGTAAAAAGATATCGTAGGGAATCAGGTTTGAGCCTTGGGTTACGTTGTAAAACCAGAGGCTATCGGCGCCACTCCAGTTTTGCTCCGGGTAGACGACGCGTTCGGCGCTATCGCCAAAGCTGTCTTGTTTCGCGGCTTTTGCATGGCGATCGCTATCGACCAATACGCCTTGTGATACATAAGTACAGCCGGAAATGGTGGTGAGTGTTATTAATGCGATTAGATAGAGCGGGGAGCACAATGCAGTGCGCAGGCGCGTAAGTGTCATGATTAATCCTTTCTATTCTGTGTAACGTTGTTTCAGTTGAGGGTGAAGTAGCGAGAGCGATCAGGAAAAGGGTGCGCTTAAAAACAAGAAATAATTTACTAGAAGCTGCATCGATTAAGGAACTATTCAGGCTCCTTGCAGCCTTAGATGTGGACTTTAGCAGATTGCCCTTACGCATAAACAGAATAAGCGACGTGAATTTGTCACTCGTGTTCCCTTTGCGTGGCAATTAAGTAACAAAAACATTCCCGATTTTATTGCTGTAGCCTGAATAATCGCTTTTGCTTGAACTGTCATAAATTGTGCGTAGACTGCCGCCTCGCCGCAGCAGAGGGACTTTATCTCGGAGCTCGGTGGCGAAAAATCAACCAGTGAGTGATGCAGCAGTTGCTTATCAACTCATTAATAAAATGCGCAACGGAACCTTTTATGTTGATGAAACCATTATTTGTGGATACTTCGTTAAACAATCGTCTCGGGCAAGAAGTTCATCTCGGCGTCTGCCACTCTCAATACCAAGGGCGTGACTATGTATTCGTCACTGCACCAGTTCAGCAAGCTTCCAGTTTTGTCGGGAAAAATGCCGAGCCCTTTGCCTTTCAATTGCGCCAAAAATTTGCGTTGGATGCGCGTCGCTTTGAATTGGTTGAGGTGCGTGAAACTGAAGGGGCAACACACTTATTGCGCTGGCGTTTTGAATGGGTTGGAAATTCGCCGCTGTCGGCGCGCAGTGAAGAAATTACCTCTCCCGGTCTGCGAGCAACTCTGTTGCAGCTGATTGATCCTGCTCAGGCTATCGCAGCGACGGCTTGATTGCTTCGTCGTTTTTTTGTTCGTTTTTTATTCGTTGTTTTGTTCTGCTGGCTTTTGCTTTGCGCTGCGCCAAAACCATTGGCGTGGCGGCTGAGTAAATTTTTCCAACTGCATCTGCTTGTGGTTGCTATCGGTAAACCAATAATAGTCATTAGAGCTTTTCGGTTTAAACCAACCGCGCATTTCGGCAATGTGCTCGACCTGCAGCTTGGGCATTCCCAGTTTGCGATCCAAATTGAAACTCTGATTCCATTGCACCAGTAAATCCCGTTTAGCGATGGCAATCGCCAAGTCTTCGCTATCTGTTTGTATTAGCTTGCAGGTAATAAAACCAATAACAGGTTCTGGCGCATCGCTATCCATGCGGCTCGCGTTTTCAAAAAATATATTCTCACCTGAGAGTACAACTTTGTAATACGTCATAATTTACAATCAAACTCAATCGATTTCGGCATCGGTGTCGGCAGCTTGTGGCGCTGGCGTCGGCATTTTATCGAACAGCTTGCTGAAATGCTGCTGTACGCGCGCGATATTCATCACTGACATACCACTCGAAAAACCAAACCACACATACAAACCATTTAAATTTTTAAACATGGGCGGCAAATATTTAGGAGCGGCAATCACACCTTCTAAATGGCGCTCATAAAGCAGTGGTAAATCATCCAGTGTTACTTTGCCGACAAACAGCATGGGAATAATTTCCGGTACTCCAGATTGAATTGCACTGCGAATAAAATTCACATTCTCGACAAATCCTTTCACGTAAGAAATATCTTTGGTGAACACTGAACCACCCGTTAATGTGCCACCGCGAAAAACACGCTGGGTGACGCGATAACTGTCGTGTTCACTGACGCCGCGCTCTAGGAAGTGGCTATATACCTGACAAAAGTCCGCGCCTTGTTCTGCTAAATCCACGGCGACAACCCGGTCGCTAATCCGCCGCGCGCGCTGCGGAAAAGAGCTGAAAGTCAGCGTTTCCAACAATACCGCCATGCCTTCCTGAATGGCAGTGATTCGCGGTGAGCCAACACTTAACCAGGTTGCCCAGGGTTGTTCGCGGCCGTTGAGTGTAGTGCCTATATGCACCCAACCTTCATGAACTTCCAATACTTGTAAATCCAATTCAGAAAAAGAGGCGCGACGATTCACTTTAATGCAGTCGCCACCGGCGGAGGCATCCGACACAATATCGTCGCTGATTTGCACGCGCACTTCGCCCGCGCCGAAATAATCCGCCATGCGCGCGCGTAAAGTGGTGACCGCTTCTTCAGAGCTGATGTGATTAGTGTAGGGGCGATTTAAATGTTCGACAGCTGGCAATGAAAAAATGTGACACAAGCGCTCGCCCATTTGGCGTAGGGTTTTGCGATCGCCACGCAGGTTGTCACTCGCTGATCCGTACAGCTGGCGACTGAAATGCCCAAACTGGTCAGTGCCACGGTAGCGCAATAATTCGATAACGATTTGATACTGGTCGATGGTCGCCTGCAGGATTTTACCCAGCGCATCGTCGCGCCCCAATTGGCGGCGCACATCGCTTTTTAGTTCTTTTAGTAATTGGCTAACAGTATCTGGTTCAAACCCGAGTTTTTGTTGCTGATAAAAATCAGCCCCCAATGCTGGTAACTCTCTACCTTGTTGTTCTCGAAAGCGCTGCTCAATTCCCTGCGGCCATTTGATGGCATCGAGAATGCGAATCGGTTTTTGCAGGGATACCAGGCGCGTTGATAACTGCTTTAAACGCTCCAGGTAGAGTGGATCGGTCATAACAAGGCTGCCACATAAGAGTGCGAGAACTTACCGAATAACACCTATCCAACCAGATATAAAACTACGCATAAAAAGGTGCCACATAATCATGCGTGTGGATGGCGCCATTCTATCTTGTTGAATAGCATTTGTGGCTAGAATTTGTAGGATAAGTCCGCAGCTCTGGTGTCTTGCTGGATAAATCGCCAGAATGGGCGCTGCCTACTCAGTTGTGCGTATGAGGATATGTTATGCCGTTTGTCGCTTTGGAAAAGTTGCATCAGCTTTACGATGGTTACCGCAAACCGGTCAAACTTGCTGGTCAGGATTTACTCTTGCTGCAAGAAAATGGCAAAACCTGTTTGATCAAAAATCAGTGCCCTCACGCGGGTGCACCGCTAACACATGCAACTTGCAGCGATAATGGTCTGCGTTGCCCGATGCACGGTATAGAATTTGATTTAACCAGCGGCCGTTCGCGCAGCCCTGTCTGTGCAAACTCGCTGCAATTTTTACCGCTGATTTATGACGGCAGCAGTATTGGTGTTGATCTTCGTTAAATTATTGGAATGCTCAATTAAGGAGCTTTATGAAACGTGTGCTGTTTAAATCCATCGTGGTCGCGCTCTTGGTATTTTTTATCGGTAATTACCTTATTTATCTCAAAACAGGGCAGATGCCGCTGCGCGATATGCGCGAGCGTATGGGTGATGATTGGCTGGTGGATTTGCAAGAAATGTTTTCTGCCGACCAATTGACTGCCGACGCCAAACAAGCGATGAAAAATGTGACGGACAAAGTGTCTGAGCCCGAGCCAGTCGCGCCGACCAAAGTGTATAAATGGACGGACGCTAATGGCCAAGTGCATTTTGGCGATAGGCCCGCTGCGAGTGGTGCCGAACAAATTGAAGTCGATACGCGCAATGCCATCTCTGCTCCCGAAGAAGCGCCTTCTATTGTTGACCAACAAGAGGTGGCGCCCCAAGCGACTGCTCAGGAGTCTGCTCTGGATAAAGCCCGTGCGGCGGCTGAAGCTATAAGGCAGCGTGTACAGCAACAAGAGCAAGTTCAGTGATCCATCCATGAAAACATTCTGGCGTACCACCAGGCGCGTCTTCAAATGGCTGCTGTTGCTATTGCTTGCATATCAGCTGTGGCTGTTTGCCCATATTGTGGTGTGGAGATGGGTGAATCCAGATGAGACGAGTTTTATGTCGATCCGGTTGGATGAGCTGCGCGAGAAAAATCCGAAAGCAGAATTGAAGCATCAATGGGTGAATTACGCGCAGATTTCATCGCACTTGAAGCGTGCGGTAGTCGCCGCTGAAGATGACCGTTTTATGCAGCACGCGGGATTTGATTTGCGCGGCATCGAGCAGGCTTTGAAAAAGAACCAGCGCAAAGGTAAATCCGTCGCCGGTGGTTCATCCATCACCCAGCAGCTTGCTAAAAACCTGTTTTTGTCGCCCTCCCGCTCCTATGTTCGCAAGGCGGAGGAGGCAGTTTTGGCGCTGATGATCGAACTGGTTTGGGATAAACGCCGCATTTTGGAGGTGTATCTCAATGTGGTGGAGTGGGGTAATGGCGTGTTTGGTGCAGAAGCGGCGGCGCGTCATTATTATCGCGTTCCTGCCGCACAGATAGGGCCATCGGCCGCAGCGCGCATGGCCGTTATGCTGCCCAATCCGCGTGAATACGAAAAAGCCATGCCTGCTTGGGTGATCAGGCATGGGTCCCGTGTTCAGGCGCGCATGCGTTACTCGCAAATTCCCTAGGCTCCTGCGCTTTGCGTTTTTCACGGCGCAACCCCATCGCCCGGCGCCGTGCCGCGCATGCGTGAAAAGGCGCGGTTCTCGCGGCAGTGGTTTTGCGTTACAATCGCGACCCTTTTGGGGTCTTGGTATCCTGTTTTACTAATTGTTGACACAATCTTGTTGTAACTGAGGTGATAGACGTGCCTATTTATGAATACCAATGTGAATCCTGCAGTCACAGCCTTGAAGCCTTGCAAAAACTGAGCGATGCCCCGCTGGTGGATTGCCCTGCCTGCGGCAAGGCCAGCCTCAAAAAGCAGATTTCAGCCGCTGGTTTTCGCTTGTCGGGCGGCGGTTGGTATGAAACCGATTTTAAATCGGGCAAGAAAAAGAATCTCGCGGGCGATGCCGGATCTTCCAGTGCGTCGTCCGGTAGTACTTCAAGTGCTACATCAAGCAGTACAACAACAGCCGGTTAAGTTAGCTGGCCGGCATTGTTCGATAACACTCTATAACTACTTACTTATATACATCAGGAACTCGCTATGCGCAGCCAATACTGTGGCGCTTTAAATGCCTCGTTTATCGATCAAGAAGTGACCCTCTGCGGATGGGTTGATCGTCGTCGCGATCACGGTGGTGTGATCTTTATCGACCTGCGCGACCGTGAAGGTATTGTGCAAGTGGTGTTCGATCCGGATGCCAAAGAGAATTTTGCCTTGGCCGATAAAGTGCGCGGCGAATACGTATTGCAGTTGACCGGTAAAGTGCGCGCTCGTGCGCCATCCACCGTTAACCCGAATATGGCAACCGGCGAGATCGAAGTTTACGGCACCGCGCTAACGATTCTGAACGAAGCGGAAACCATGCCTTTCCCATTGGATTCTTATTCCAACGTGGGCGAAGAGACCCGTTTGAAATATCGCTTCCTCGATTTGCGCCGCACCGAAATGCAGAAAAACCTGCGTTTCCGCAGTAAAGTCACCAGCGTGATTCGCAACTATTTGGATCGCAATGGCTTTCTCGATGTTGAGACTCCAATCCTCACTCGTGCGACGCCAGAAGGCGCGCGCGATTATCTGGTGCCATCACGTACGCATGACGGTAAATTCTTTGCGTTGCCACAATCGCCCCAGTTGTTCAAGCAGCTGTTGATGGTCGCTGGTTATGACCGCTACTACCAAATCGCCAAATGCTTCCGCGACGAAGACTTGCGCGCTGACCGTCAGCCGGAATTTACCCAGATCGACATTGAAACCTCATTCATGTCGCAAGACCAGATCATGCAAATTACCGAAGGCATGTTCCGCGAATTATTCAAAGATTTGCTCGGCGTAGAGTTTGCTGAAATCAATCACATGCCGTTCTCGGAGGCGATTGCCAAATACGGTTCAGACAAGCCGGATATGCGTATCCCGCTGGAATTGGTTGATATCAAAGACCTGGTTACCGAAGTGGATTTCAAAGTCTTCGCTGGCCCAGCTAATGATCCAAAATCCCGTGTTACTGCATTGAAAGTGCCCGGCGGTAACGAGAAGTTGACCCGTAAACAAATCGATGACTACACTAAGTTCGTCGGAATCTACGGTGCAAAAGGTTTGGCGTACATCAAGGTCAACGACAAGTCTGATCTGGAAGAAGGTTTGCAATCACCGATTGTTAAAAATTTGCCAGTGCCGGTACGCGCGGCCATTTTGGACCGCGTTGGTGCAGAAAACGGCGATTTGATTTTCTTCGGCGCCGACAAACATAAAGTAGTAACCGAGGCATTGGGCGCATTGCGCTGCAAACTGGGTGCAGACCTTGAGTTGTATACCACCCAATGGGCACCGTTGTGGGTTGTTGACTTCCCGATGTTTGAAGAAGATGACAAAGGCGGCTGGACTTCAATCCATCACCCATTCACTTCACCAAGCTGCACACCGGATGAGCTGGTTGCCAGCCCGGGTGATGCATTATCCCGCGCATACGATTTGGTATTGAACGGTACTGAATTGGGTGGTGGTTCGGTGCGTATCCATTCTTCGACCATGCAACAAGCGGTATTTAAAATTCTCGGTATTTCACCGGAAGAACAACGCGAGAAATTCGGCTTCCTGCTCGACGCACTTGCCTACGGCGCACCACCACACGGTGGTCTTGCATTTGGTTTGGATCGTTTGATTATGTTGATGGTAGGTGCAAGCTCAATCCGCGATGTAATCGCTTTCCCGAAAACCCAAAGCGCTGCCTGTGTGATGACTGATGCACCGGGCACTGTAGACGAGCTGCAATTGCGTGATCTGCATATTCGTTTGCGCAAGAAAGAAAAAGCAGTAGTTGCCGAAGATACACCTGAATACGGCATGTAATTTTTGTTGATCTGAAAAGGGTGGGCATTGCCCGCCCTTTTTTATTCCCCCCACGTTAACAATCTGCAAGTTGGAGCTGTGCAATGGCCGGACATTCCAAATGGGCAAACATGAAACACCGCAAGGCGCGTCAGGACGCCAAGCGCACTAAGATCTTTACCAAAATCATCCGCGAATTAACCGTTGCCGCCAAAGGTGGCCCCAATCCCGCCGACAACCCGCGCTTGCGTGCGGCGGTTGAAAAAGCCTACCTAAACAACCTCAAAAAAGACGTAGTCGAGCGCGCTATCGCCCGTGGCGCTGGCACCAACGAATCCGATGCATACGAAGAACTTACTTACGAAGGTTACGGCATAAACGGCGTTGCCTTTATCGTCGAATGCATGACTGACAATCGCAACCGCACTGCCGGCGATGTGCGCCATGCATTTGATAAAAAAGGCGGCAATCTTGGCACCAACGGCTCGGTTTCGTATTTGTTCGCGCGCAAAGGTCAAATCAGCTTTGAACCCAGTGTTAATGAAGACGCATTGATGGAAGCCGCCCTTGAGGCGGGAGCCGATGATGTTGTTATCAATGATGATGGTTCCGCCGATGTGATGACCGCCTTTGAGGATTTTTTCCGCGTAAAAGATGCGCTTGCCAGTGCCGGGTTAAACCCAGCCTCCGCTGAAATCACCCAAATTCCCTCGCTCACCGTCAATCTCGACAAAGACGCCGCTGAAAAAATCCTCGCCTTGATCGACGCTTTGGAAGATCTGGACGATGTGCAAAACGTTTATACCAATGCAGATATCGCCGAAGAAATTATGGAGCAGATTGGCTAAGCATTTTCAAAGTACCCGATGATCCTGTATCGGGTGCTTGCCTGCTGCGCTTCATCATGCAACACTGCCGCCAATACAACTGTATATAGATACAACCATGGCGCTTATTCTCGGCATCGACCCAGGCTCCCGCAAGACCGGTTTCGGCATTATCAATGTCATCGGCAACAAGCAGGAGTACATCACCAGCGGGGTGATTCGTATGAAGGATACGGATGAATTGCCTGCGCGCCTCAAAGTCATTTTTGATTCCCTGACCCAAATCATCGAGCAGTATTGCCCGCAAGAGATGGCCATCGAGCAGGTTTTCATGGCCAAGAACGCGTCATCGGCGTTGAAGTTGGGGCAGGCGCGTGGTGCGGCTATAGTAGCAGCGACGGCTCAAAATGTGCCGGTGTCGGAATATGAAGCGCGCAAAGTAAAACAATCCGTTGTTGGCAACGGTGCTGCGGATAAACTGCAGGTGCAGCACATGGTAAAAACCCTGCTGCGGTTACCGGCGGCACCGCAAGAAGATGCAGCCGATGCCCTTGCTGTTGCGCTTTGCCATGCCAATACGCGCGATCACTTAATTCGTATGGCGGCCGGTTCCAGTAGTTTCCGGCGCGGCCGCATTGTGTAAGAGAGATTTAACTTGAGCGAGCGAAGAGATTTATTATGATTGGACGTTTGCGTGGCATTTTGCTGGAAAAACAGCCGCCATATTTGTTGTTAGATGTGCAGGGCGTAGGCTACGAATTGCAGGCACCTATGACGACATTTTATCGGCTGCCGTCGCTTGGTCATGAAGTGGTGCTACACACACACTTATCCATTACGGAAAACT
>CAIOHY010000599.1 GCA_903858205.1 uncultured Cellvibrio sp. | reverse complement strand
ATTGCACTGCTGACAACCATGGTGGGTTTGGTTGCAAATATTTTGTTGGGCTTGCAGTTGACACGACTCGATCGGTTTGCCGACGAGTTCATCGTGCAAGCACAGCTGCACGGCTTAAAAATAAAAGCTAAAGACTAGAGACTTCCGGATGCGTAATCGAAAAAAATCGCGGGAGCCCGAAGTCGATCCTATGTATGACATGTTATTTAACATGCTTATCGCCTTCGTCTTTTGCTTCATCATTGCCTTCTTGTCGATTAATCCCAAGGCGAATAAGTCGGGTGATATACCGGCCAAAGCTGAATTCATTATCACGCTCTCTTGGCCAGACAATGATCCGAATGATTTGGATTTATGGACGCAAGGCCCCTCCGGTGAAGTGGTGTGGTTCCGCAATCGTGAAGCAGGTTTGATGCACTTAGATCGTGATGATCGCGGCACATCAAACAACACGCTGGTTATCAATGGCAAGAAGGTGGTAAATCCACTGCGTCAAGAAGTCACCACGATACGCAGCATTATTCCTGGTGAATATGTGGCAAACGTTCATTACTACGAAACCAAAGATATCGACCCGAACGAACCGAAAGCAGGTGGTCCCGTAGAGGCCACGCTGACAGTTATTAAAGTCAATCCGAAAGCGGAAGTGATTTTTTATGGGCAGGCGGTACTCGAAGGTCGCGGCAAAGAAACAACGCTGTTGCGCTTTACAGTCGCACCGGATGGCTCAGTAAACAACATCAATACCATTCCAAAATCTTTAGTGAAATCGATCACATGACACTGACTCTCATCATCGCATTTGCGATATTTATATTCCTGTTTGCGTTAGCCATTATTTTTTCTGGCTGGCCTAGCTGGTTAAAAGCAGTGTTGACGCTAGGTGTTGCTGCTTTCTATTTTTATGGATATACCGCGGTGTTTAGCTTATTGGGCAATCCTAGCCCAGATCCCTTGCCTAGTCGTTTTTTGTTGATTGCGGCGGTTGTTGATGAGCCTCGTCCAAAGTTCCCTGGAGCGATCTATTTGTGGGTAACGCCGATAGAAGAGGGTAAAGAGCAATTGCAGCCGCGCGCTTATAGATTGCCTTACATGCGTGCGGTACATGAAAAAATTAATGAAGGTATGAAAAAGGGTCGCCAAGGCATAGCCCAGATGGGCACTGCTGAAATTAAATCAGGCAATGGCAAAGGTTCGAGTTGGATTAATCCTGGTGAAGATGAGCAGGAGATTAAGATTCTTGATTTGCCTACACCACAAGCGCCGGAAAAATAATATGCGACGACTATTATTGGCAGCGCTAGCCTTGCTGGTGTTGAGTGCTTGTGAAAAACCAGCGCGCGAAAATACCTTTTTCCCCTTAGCCGATGGACTGCGCTGGGTTTACAAGGTCGAGACTCGTTTCGATGATCCCGAGAGCTTTGTCGATGTATCGACGCTCACCATCACTAATCGTGGCCGCCACGACATTAATGGCACCGAAGCTTGGCGCCGACGCAGTGACTCAGGTAATGAATACTGGTTACGCTCGGATGAAAAAGGGGTCTATCGCATCGCTAGCCGAGCCCCAGCCTCAAAAACGGTAACGCTGGATGCCGCGCCGCGCATTGTGATTCCTGCAAAGCTAAGTCCAGAAGAAAAATGGTCGATACCAACGATGCCCTATTTTTTAAAGCGTCGCAGTGAATGGCCACCTGAATTCAAGTACGTTGATAAATATCGTAATCTAACGATGGATTTTTCTATCGAGGCGACTGGTCAAGCTGTGAAAACTCCTGCAGGTGATTTCACTGGTTGTTTGATTCTTAAGGGTGTTGCACCAATTAATTTGTGGGTAGAGGTTGATATGGCCTACAAGCCTGTCCCAATTGAAAGTCGTGAGTGGTATTGCCCCGGTGTTGGACTCGTTCAGCTAGAGCGTAAAGAACCGACGACCGCGCGTTTCTTTCAAGGTGGAGTGCTGCGTATGACCCTGACCGAGTTTAAGTAAGTAAGCTTGCCTAAGCTTATTAACAAAGCTAATTTTCATTCTTAGTATGCGTAGCTGAAAACGCTACGCATACTCTATTTTCTTCAGCATCCCACTCCCGCGTTATCCGGCACTTGCCCGTTCCCTATCTGCTTTTCTTACTAACCTGCGTCAAAAAACAATGATGCATTGGTTGTTATCTCACCGAAATCGCCATTTCCAATAACGCATATTGATATTAATCAGAGAACGATTCTTTCCCCCTAATTGGATCTTAAAAGTTAGTAAATTTGCCCACGTGCTGTTGATCGGAGGACTTCTCTTAAAGAGCGGGTCTCGAAAATTAACGGCGCTCTCAGGCGGGAACAAGAAAACAAATTTACTTCGACAAAACTTTTCTGAAGGGAAATTACATGAAATCATTAGTAATGATCGGATTGGTCGCTATGAGTTCAATCGCGCTGGCAAATGGCGGTGGCGGTGGCGGCGGTGGCGGTGGCAATCCAACGTCCCAAACCACAATCACTGTGCATACCTCAACTATGAATACCAGCGATGGAATGGGCAGCGCATCGGAGCAAAACTTCGCAACCAATGCAGGTACGTTTACCAGCTCGAATACGCAAGACCAAACTTTCAGCGCGAAACATTCTTTTATTTCTAACCATAGCAGCCATGGTGGTCATGCGACGCAAAATATGGCCTCCAACGCGGGTGGCCCTGGTTTGTACACCACGACACATCAACTCGCTGTTTTTAATCATTCAGGCGCAATTAACAGTGCAACAAATGGAGCTCAGGCAATACAAAATTTCGCCTCGAATACCAACTGCATTACCTGCCTGAATTCTACGTCAGGTTCGCATCATTAATTTTTCGTGAAGTTTTATGGCGAGGTTGCTGCGTTAAGCGTAGTGACTTCGCCATCTATTGAAAGGATATGGAAATGCGGCTCAATCATTTGTCAGTGAAATTATCCTTTCTTTTACTAACGCCGATGCTTGCCAACGCGCAGTTAGCTCCGGGAGAAGATCCGGTGTATTTAAATCAAAAAGTCGTCGTTAACATGCTTCCAATAAATAATACGATGCGATCAACTCCGTTGGAGAATTCGGCGGGAGTTCCTGCATGGATGGATGCGCGAATCGCAAAATTCCAAGCGAAGGCCTATTCCCTTGAAGCCACGGGAATTTATACAGACAGCGATGTGAAGACCACTACTATTACTGATGGCTTTAGAAAGACGTGTATTCAAAATGTGGGGAGCACGATTGCGGCTGCATCGAATTCAAACGGTAAGTTTGGAGCGATGCCGCAAGATCAAATTGTGGTGTTGAAAGGCGATCTAGTAAATATTTGCCGCTAGATTATTCAACAACAATAATTGGAAGCTCTACGCATGAATAAAGTAAAACAACAACCATCGACAGCTAGCCAAAAATATTTTCACAACCGATTTTTTAAAATTGCTTCAATTGCCTCAGTCTTATTTTTGATTTCATGCAGTACGCCTATGGATGCACGCAAAGATGCGTCGTTCCAAGGCTATGCCAATGTAAATGGCCGCCCAACGGTCAGACCCGTACGATCAATGTCTAGCTTTTCTGATTCACTTGATTGCATGGACAAAATGCTGCGTGATGCGGAAGTGCCATCGACCTTAATTACTAGCAAAATCATTCCCGACTTTTCGACTCGCGCGCCGGTTGCGACTAAAGACATGATCATTACGGCATTGCTGCAAATGTCGCGCACCAGTAATACGTTTCGCTATGTTGATTATGAAGTCGAGCTTATTCGCCAAGACACAGTACAAAATTTAACCAATATTCTTCTCAATAACAATCAAATTCAGTTGCAGCGGCCGTCGCTTTACATCTCTGGAGCGATTGCCTTTTTAGATCAAAACGTTCTAATTAATCGTAGTCAGGCCGGAATCTCAGACACCAATTTTGATGCGGGTTACAGCCAAAATAGAAATGCATCGATCATTGGTTTGGAATTGCACCTTGGCGATTTTCGAACACGTACCTTAATCCCTGGATTGGATTCAGCTAATGAAGTCATCATGGGTACGGGCGGGCAAGGTTTAGATTTGGCGGGCCGAATTAGAGACTATGGTTTGCAATTTAATGTGGGCCGCGATTACGCTCAAGGTTCGGGTGCGGCGGTGAGAACATTGGTTGAATTGGCTGTTATTGAATTGGCCGGTAAGTGGGCAAGAGTACCTTACTGGCAGTGCTTAACGCTGGAGCAAAATCATCCCAGCTTTCAACGACAATTACGTGATTGGTATGACGAAGGCGATGCCGCGATTCATCGCAATTTGATACAAACCTCCTTAATGTCTAAGGGCTATTTAGATAAAAAATCAGGTGATGGTGATATCAGCGATATGAGTTTTCGTCGAGCCTTAGGTAAATTTCAAGCGGACCATGGCATGGTAGTGACGGGCGCCGTTGATTTCACTACCTACGAACGTGTACTGCGGGACTATGTGTCCTTGGATAGAAAAGGTAATTTGGTGAGTTATGGTTGGGCGCCGAGCAAAGCAAAAGCTAAATCAGTGAATGTCGTTGCGCAGTCTTCAAGCTCGGGAAAATCTTTCGGTGAAGGCGAAGAAAAACGCACCATTGATCTTCAAATAGAAAATATTTTAATGGGGCGCAGTAAGTTCGAAGTGGGAGAGCAAATTTTTCTCTCTGCTACCGTCTCTCGTTCCTCTTACTTGTACTGCTACCTAAGCAATTCT
>CAIOHY010000598.1 GCA_903858205.1 uncultured Cellvibrio sp. | reverse complement strand
TTATCCAATGCAGGTTGCGCCTAATGGTTCCATGCGCGATATGTTGTTAAGCAAAACGGAGCGCACCTAATATGAGACGCATCATTTCTGTATTAGTTGAAAACGCTCCCGGTGCTTTGTCGCGCGTAGTGGGTTTGTTTTCCCAGCGTGGCTACAACATTGAAAGCCTGACTGTTGCACCAACGGAAGACGAAACCCTGTCGCGCTTAACGCTGACGACGCTGGGCGATGATCACAAAATCGAACAAATCACCAAACACCTCAATAAATTAATTGATGTGGTTAAGTTGGTAGATTTGACCGAGGGTTCGCACATCGAGCGCGAACTTATGCTGATCAAAGTCAAAGCATCCGGTGCACAGCGCGCAGAAGTAAAACGCTGCGTGGATATTTTCCGCGGTCAAATCGTGGATGTCACCAGCACGCTCTACACCATCCAAATCACCGGCGCGAGCGACAAGCTCGACGCGTTTTTACAAGCCGTCGGCGATGCCTCCATCATCGAAGTTGTACGCACCGGCGTGTGTGGAATTTCGCGCGGTGAGAAAGTGTTGAGTTTGTAAGTGGCAATTTGCAGCTTGATTAAAAAAGGCCGATACTCGCGAGAGTTTCGGCCTTTTTGTTGATGAGCAAAAAACAGAGAGTTTGTAGCGAATGCGCGACTTTATTTTAAATTGCAATCTATTCGAAATCGCTGGCGTCGGCCTCGCATTTTTCGGCGGAATTTATTTATTGTTTGGTGCATTGAACCTGATGCTGACCCAGCAATTGCTGCCGCGTATGCACATTGGTTGCCAGCTAGACCCTCGCCCGTTGGGGGATGGACAGTTGCGGCGGGAGTTGTTGTTGTCTGCAAGCTCGATTGGGATTTTTGGGGTGGGGATGATTTTTCCGTGGGGATTGCTGCAGCTTGGTTGGGCTGAGTTGGCGGTAAATCCTTCGGGTTTGCAAGTCGGGCTGGAAATTTTTGTGTTGATTATCTGGAATGAAATCCATTTTTATATCAACCATTGGTTATTGCACACGCGCTGGTTGCGCCGTTTTCATTTGCCGCATCATCGCTCGGTGGTAACCACGCCTTGGTCTACTTATGCATTTCATCCGGTTGAGGCGATGATGTTGGGAAATGTGATTTTATTGCCGATGCTGGTGCATGATTTTAGTGTCTATGCGCTTCTTTCATTGCCCTTGTTTAGTTTGCTGTTCAATAGTATCGGCCATTCTAATTTTGATTTTAACCCCCGTTCGCCGCGTGTGATTTTTAACGGTGCGCGTCGCCATCATTTGCATCACGCTTGTTTTAATGGCAACTACGGTTTTATGTTTCCCTTTATGGATTGGATTTTCAAAACCGCATTGCCTGCGGATGCCGCCGACAAACACATTAATCGCTGGCGCGTTCGCTAAAGGCTGTCGGCGTTAATCAGGACTACTCTTTTATGCCTACCCGTTTTAATCGTGTTTATATTCAATCCGTTGGTTATCACTTGCCGGGTGAGCCAGTCAATAATCAGGATATGGATGATTTTATTGCGCCGATTAATCGCATATCGCTGCGCATTAAAAATAAAATTCTGGCGGAGAACGGTATTCAAGCCCGTTATTACGCGATTGATAAAAATGGCGAGACAGTGACTTCGCATACGCAACTCGCAGCTAATGCTATTCACGATTGTTTAGCGCGCGCCAATGCGAGTTTACGTGATGTGAGTTTGCTCGCGGTTGGTTCCTCGGGTAGTGATGCCTTAATTCCCGGTTTTGCTGCGATGGTGCAAGGTGAGTTGGGTGCGCCGCCGATGGAAACCTTGTCGAGTCTTGGTGTCTGCGCTTCGGGCATCTCGGCCTTGGCTTACGCTGCGCAATCTGTGGAGCTGGGGGCGCATCAACATGCGTTAGTGGCGACTGCGGAAATGCCATCGCGTATTTTCAAAAAAAGCCGCTTTGCTCCGCGTGGTTACAGCAGTGATTTTGACGCGCATTTTTTGCGCTGGATGTTATCTGACGGCGCTGGTGCTTTGCTGCTTACTGATAAGCCAATAGCAAATAACGGTGTGCGGTTAAGAATAAACTGGATTCATCAAAAAAGTTTTGCCGGTGATTATCCGGTTTGTATGCAACTTGGTTTAACCGAGGATCGCAGCAAATCCTTTCTCGATTTTCCGTCATCCACCGAGGCAGAAGCGGCGGGTGCGCTTTCGCTGCGGCAGGATATTCGCCTGCTGCCGCATTTGTTTGATGTGAGTATCCATGAATACGTAAAACTGGTGCGCGATGGTTGGGTGACGTCAGACGAGATTGATCATTTTCTTTGCCATTACTCCTCTGCACGTTTTATTCCGGTGGTGGAAGAACTTTTGGATAAAGCGGGCTTGTCGATTCCGCGAGAGCGCTGGTACAGCAATTTAACTGCGCGTGGCAATACGGGGTCAGCGTCGATTTTTATTATGCTCGCTGAATTTCTCGATACGCATCAGGTTAAACCGGGCGAGAAAATATTGTGTTTTATTCCTGAATCAGGTCGTATGACGGCGGCCTATATGTTGATTGAAGTGGAAGC
>CAIOHY010000597.1 GCA_903858205.1 uncultured Cellvibrio sp. | reverse complement strand
TCATCACTTTGACTTGCGCGGATGTCAATCCCCCAATTTGACCGGCGGTCATTTTGGCGATTTGTGCAGGTGTCAGTGCTGCTAGTTGACCACTTACTCCGGTAGTCAACGCCGATATATGCGCGTTGGTTAAGCCAACAATCGCTGAAGTAGATATTGCGCCAACTTGATCAGGAGTGAGCGCCGATAGTTGCTCGGGCTTTAATGCCGCCAGTTGTGTTGATGTTAATGACGGTATTTGCGTTGCAGCGGTTAGCTTTGCCAGAGTAGCTGCTTTAAATCCGGGCACTTGATCTGCGGTCAGCTTGGCTATTTGCGCAGGTGTCAAACCGCTTACCTGATCGGTGGTGATGGCAGCGATTTGGCTAGAGGACAGACCAACGATATTCGAATCTTTGATAGCACCGAGTTGTGCGGCACTCAACTTGCTAATCTGGCTTGGTTTAAATCCAATAATTTGACTCGAGCTTAGCGCGCTCATTTGCACGGAGCCCAATTTACTTAATTGACTGTCCGTGAGTGTGGCAAGTTGCAGGTTACTAAGGCCAACGATATTTTTTGCAGTTAACCGGCTAGGATCGGCAATCGCTCTGATTTGGGTTGGTGTCAATGCGGATAGTTGCAATGACGTTAGGCGTGACAGATCCGCGCCCAAAGCGGCGATTTGTGTGGTCGATAGCGCGGCAATTTGAGCTGTGCCAAACGCTGCGACCTGTGCATTGGTCAAATCCGAAAAAACGCTCATTCAATCCACCAGATGGGTTCGGTTATCTGAGAGCTAACTTCTTGCCGAGGACCATGCTCCTAAGTCGGTCGCTGGCAAAGCGGACCCTGGGTCTCGCCATTGCCCCTTGTATTAATCGACCCGGGATCGGCAAGCTTTACCCTAAAAATTAATTTTTTGAAATTAGTGGGTCGTGAATTGGGGCCGCGGAGTCGCCACCCGGAAGAGTTTTGAAAGTAAATCCCTGTTACATGCCTTTATACGTTCCATCTAAGGCAAAAGGACTATCGTGCTACAGCCTTCGTCTGTTTAGTCGCCGCCATATAAATCGCGACTATAGACCTTATCAAGCACATCGGACAAATCATCGGTTACGCGATTGGCAACAATCACATCGGCTTGGCGTTTGAACGCCTCGAGGTCGTGGGTAACTTTGGAGCGAAAGAATTCGGGTTCGTTAATTGCCGGTTCGTAGACGATGACTTCAATGCCTTTGGCCTTGATGCGCTTCATGATGCCTTGAATGCTTGAGGAGCGGAAGTTGTCGGATCCTGCTTTCATCGTCAAACGGTAGATGCCGACCGTTTTTGGGTTGCGTCGGACGATGCTTTCGGCCACAAAATCTTTGCGCGTACTGTTGGATTCAACGATGGCGTGTATGAGGTTTTGTGGCACATCTTTGTAATTAGCCAGCATTTGTTTAGTGTCTTTGGGTAGGCAATAGCCTCCATAACCAAACGAAGGATTGTTGTAATAATTTCCGATACGCGGATCAAGGCTGACGCCGTCAATAATGGGACGAGTATCCAGGCCATGACTCGCTGCATACGTATCGAGCTCATTAAAAAATGCTACCCGCATGGCAAGGAAGGTATTGGCAAAGAGCTTGACGGCTTCAGCTTCTGTAGGGCCCATAAAGAGTACCGGGACATCTTCTTTGAGCGCAGCTTGTTTTAATAACTGCGCAAAGGTGCGTCCCGCTTCATCCTGCGAGCCGATAACAATACGGGAGGGATGAAGATTATCGTGCAGCGCCTGACCTTCGCGCAGAAACTCGGGTGAAAAAATAATATGTGGGAACTGGTGTTTCTCTATCATGCGTGCCGTAAAGCCCACGGGGATCGTCGATTTGATGACGATATACGCTGCGGGGTTGAT
>CAIOHY010000596.1 GCA_903858205.1 uncultured Cellvibrio sp. | reverse complement strand
TTATCCAATTAGATTCACAAGCACAGTCCGTTGGTACTTTGCAGTTCACCGCGACGGGTGATTGGCAAATCTGGAAAACGGTTTCACACGAAGTGACTCTACCCGCTGGCAAACAAAAACTGACAATTAAGGCTCTCAGCGCAGATTGGAATTTGAACTGGTTTAAAGTGGAGCCATTGGTAGATGAACCCTGCGGCATTCTTTCCTGCCCGGAAGTTCTGACACCTATCGCGACACTGCAAGCAGAAAATTTCAGCTTTATGAGCGGCGTGCAAACTGAAAATACCACTGACACAGGCGGTGGCCGCAATGTAGGTTGGATTGACTCAGGCGATTGGCTTTCTTATGTCAACAGCCCTGTGAATATCCCTGCGACTGGCACTTATGAAATTGAATTCCGTGTAGCGAGTTTGACCAACGGCGGCAATTTTAATTTTGAAGAAGCCGGTGGCACACCTGTGCACACCAGCATCACCTTCCCCGCTACCGGTGGCTGGCAGACGTGGGTGAGCGTGAAAAAACGCATCACCTTAACCGCCGGCACACACAAGTTTGGCCTCAAAGCCAACTCAAGCGGCTTTAACATCAACTGGTTTAAAATCAGCAAGGTGAATTAATCGCACTGAAAAAACCAGATTAAAAATAGAAAGTAAAAATAAAAAATATTTTCAAAAAAATACTGCGCCTTGAACTGTGTGTTGAAACCAACCACCGGCCAAGGCGCTGTTTTTAACTTAACCTGTGATGGTGCGGCGCTTGCTGCGCAGCCAGACTAATGCTAACCCTAGCCCCAATAATGGAAGAGGGTTTGGTGTGGGCACCTCTGTAACGATTTGGCATGAGCCAGGGCAACCCGCGTAACCACGCGTGACTGGATTTGTAAAAAGTTGATAGGATTCAGTACTACCATCGGGCAATTCAACCAAAAAGGCAACGCCGCCATAAGAGAGCTTTCCTGCTATACCGCTAATAGCGGGTAAAAATCCGGAATTGGGGTTAAAAAGGTTATCGGTCGGTGCGTGGGCTATATCATCCAACGGCTCAGCAGGATTGTTGCGTGGATCGTTTTCGATAATGGAAGATACAGGCAGAAGGTCGACGATATCGAGTGCTGTATCTGGATCATTATGCTCAAACCAAAAACCCGATGCACGGATAATTTCATAACCCGTAAACGTGTAAGCCGGCGATGAAAGTCCGGCAGCTACGTTAGTATGAGCCATATAATCTTGAGTGATCAGGTTATCCTTTGTTTCAAAAACCGCATTGAAGCGGTCGCCATCTTCTATCACCCCATCAAAATTAAAAAATAGTGATGCATGCGCGGAGCTGCCAATCAGTAATGCAGCGCTTGTTGATGCGATTACAATTAAACGTTTGATAAACATTCGAAATCCCTCAGTTGTATTAACAATAAAAGTGAAATTAAAAAACACGGTCTTTCTGAAAAATGGCAAAAAACGATAAGCCCGCACCTTGGCTACTCCATTGAATTTACGAAATAGGCAAGCTGCCGTTTTATCCCATGTGCCAAAACACCTGAATAGCGCGCACCTAATTGCCGCAGCAGAAGTTCAGTTACTATTTTTAAGCCCGTGCGGCCGGATAAAAAACGCATAGTCGCGCTGCGCGGAAAATCATGCGCCGCCGTGTCGGACTCGCACAGTTGAACAATAAATTCCTGGCGCTGCACACGTAGTTGTTGCTGCAATAGACAGCGTTGTGCACTCAGGCTGGGCTCAACAACTACACTCATAATTGGCTCCGGAGCAAGGCAAGATCAGCGGCGACTTCTTCGCGCGTAGCGGCAAAGGTCGCTGAACTGCGCGCGGCAAGGCAAGCAAAGCGATAAACGCAAACAGCAAGCCCTAACATGTAGAACACGAGCATGGCTACTATCGTATGCATGCGGTAGTGGGAATCCCAGGTAGACGCAATAGCTAAAAATCCAATAAATAAAAATGCGCAAATCAGAAAAATAAAACCGAGTAATGAAATAGCCATCAGTTGCTGTAGCCGTTGTCTTTCCTCTGCCCATTCCACGCCCACAAGCTGGCCATGTAATTCCAGTCGCGTTAATACTATTTTGGCCAGCGAGCGCAGGCGGTTAATTATTTCCATGAATTCGTCTCTCCCTTATGTAGTTACACAATGCGGTGACCATAAAATATTCCGTATCATGGATAAAAACTACGATAAAAAAATGCATTCACAAGAATGCATTTTTTACGTTTACAACTAGCCCTTCAAAACGAGACCTAAGATCGACGCGCCAGCAAATAGCCCAAGAGCAATCCAACTGCAGCGCTTGCACCTATGGCACTCCAGGGTTGTTCATGCACATAGGTATTAGTGCTCTCCGCAGTTTTACGCGCGCGGTTCACAATGGTTTCACTCATATCCTCAACGGAACCTTTGGCGGCGGCAATGCGCTGATTCAATTTCGCTTTGGCGCGATGCAACTCGTCGCCGGTGAGATTAGTAGTCGCTTTGATAAGATCCTCCATATCGGCAACAAAACTGTGAAATTCGCGCGCAAGACCTGATGAAGCATCAGCGGCAGGGTCTTTACTGTTGGCACTTGAAGCGGGATTATTTGAAGTAATTTGCATAATAAATTCCTGATAATAAGTTGTTTGATAGATATGCGTTTCGTTCAACACGGCCAAGTAATACAAAAGGATTTATCTCGGCCCGGAACGGAACACTGAATCTAATCCGCTGTGCCTGTAGCGTCTGTTCGGCAACGCACTCATCTCTGAAAAAAATCACAACCCATCGCTGGGTGCGCCAGCGCACCGAAAAAAAACCAACCCTACCGTTACTGTGCCTTCATCAACCCATTAGCCTGCGCTGCACCTTGTCACCTTGCATACAGCACAGAGAACTGTCACTGAAGACTCCATTTTTTTACTGACTTATTCGCACGACATTAGGTAGCCGCAACACTATTTCTATCATTTTACCCTCGTGGTTTCTGGAGCAACATTATGAATAACTCAATACGCAAATTACTCACACCCGCAATCGCTGCATCATTAATTGTGATGAGTAGCTCCTGTTTTGCTGCGACACCATCGCAAGAGGTGATTAACGCGCGGCAGGAAACACAAATTTGGACGACTTATGCACTCAGCCCTTATCTGCGCGCAAACGATATCAAGGTCTCTGTTGATGCAGGCAAGGCAACTTTGACCGGTACAGTCGAGGAAGACGTCAATAAAGATTTAGCAACGGCAATTGCAAAAGGTGTAAGCGGAATTAATGACGTCGACAATAAAATTGAAGTCCTCGCCGACTACAAACCCAATGCGACCGCTGCGGGTTATGGTGATCGCATTGACGACCTCACCATTACCAGCACTGTGAAATCAAAATTACTGTGGAGTAAATTCACCGATAGCCAATCAATAAAAG
Source organism: uncultured Cellvibrio sp. (assembly GCA_903858205.1). Lineage (GTDB taxonomy): Bacteria > Pseudomonadota > Gammaproteobacteria > Pseudomonadales > Cellvibrionaceae > Cellvibrio. The sequence goes on along the minus strand of CAIOHY010000596.1, from coordinate 182 downwards.
TGGAAACTGAAGCAGGCAAAGTCACCCTCACTGGAACCGCCGATACAGAAGAAGCTAAGGAACCTCTGAAAAATTCCCAAAATTTGGCAAAATAGCGCAACCCCAACCAGCCGGTGAATACCATGAGCCAATTGACCTTTGCCGAAGCAGAATACGCTATTAAAAAACGCACTAACCGCCGG
>CAIOHY010000595.1 GCA_903858205.1 uncultured Cellvibrio sp. | reverse complement strand
GTTCTGCCGAAGCGCCGCTTTGTTCGGCGGCGTAGCGCAATTCCTGCAATCGCTCGACATTAATGCCGATGCTTTGGGCCAAATCCCCCAACTCCGCCGTTTTTATGACGGCGCGGTTGATGCTATCAAAAATCTGGTTGCCCGCCGCCAAGGCAGCTCCTGCCACAAAAACACGCTTCAGACCACCCACCACCGAACTGAGTGCCTGAAGCTGGTTCGAGGCAGGCACGCCGGCCTGCTCAATCCGTTTTAATGCCTGTTCCCCTGCGCGGCCAATGTCCTGCAACTCCCGTGCGACGACTTTGCCATTTTCGGTGGCAAGGCGGATGGAGAGGGTTTTCATGAGGGTTTAGGTGGTAGGGTTTAGGGTGGAGGGGTTAGGTGAAAAGCGGCAAGAATCCGAGGAAGAAGCTCAATCATAGCAGGGCGATCATAACCAAGGGCTTCGGCCATTTGTAACGCCGTTAATAAACTTCTATCCCCTACACCTTCCAACCTGACCCCTATATCCCACGCCTGCCAACCCTCCAGCGTCTGCGGCTCAAAGCGTTGGTAAGGGCAATCCTTGGTTAGCTCACTTGCACAGGGGAGTCGTTGCTCAGCGCATCCGGCGCAGTAACGGGCGCCGCCGCCGAAGTGCCATTGGCAGCGCTCAAAAAGGGCTTTTTTTCGGCGTCTAACAACTCCTTTAATCCCGTGTACTGCGTGCGGAACTCATCGGCCAGTGTCCAGAAACTCATAAGGTCACTTACGGTTTGGTTATTGACGGGGGCGGGCTGGTCGGAATCAGGCAGCAGCACCCCCTCCCATGCCAAGATACCCACGTTCGCAAGCGCCGTGGTAAAGGCTGCAATGCGGCGGCCTTCCTCAAGGGCGGTGTTTTCTGATGGGGTATCGCCCAGCTTTTGCCGTGCCACCGCCTGTGCCGCATAAAACACCGCGCTGGTGAACGGACGCACCTGCACGCGCACGCCGAGCTTGAGGTCAATCCAGTATGGTTCAGTGGGGATTTTTAGGGATAACATACGTTTTCTCTCCTTGTTGAAAAATTAACGATTTTGAAATACAATCAACACCATATGGTCTTGCCGAAAAGCGTAGAAAGTATCTTGAACAGAACTGCCCTGGGAGCAACTTCTCAAGCAGACGAGATGGGGTATCTCGTTGACAAAATTACGCCTGAGCAATTTCAAGCTTTCCTAATAGAATTTTGTGCTGGGATTACTCATGTTTATGAAGAGTTTGGTACGGCACCTAAAGAAATTAGGATTGATGATGGAGATGGCTCACCAAGAAATTTTACATACGATGCAGACAGTGAAAGTATAATAATCTATCGTGACGCAATTGATTATTTTTGTTCAGCGGATGAAAAATCCATGAATTGCTATAGAGTTTCAGAACAAGATACAAAACTGGTTACAAAAACTGAGTTTGTTATAATGTGTGGTATTGAAGAGGCGTACCACCATTATCAGTTGACAGAACATGCCGATAAATATCCAGTTAGTGGTTCTTCAAATTTGACTGGTGATGATTACATAAACCATCCAGTTGAGAGAGACGCTCATCAATATGTTGCAAGTTCAATAGAAAAATTTGGTTTCAACGGTGCTTATCATATTGATGTTCCTAATGTACCGTTGAAATATTCATCATTTGAAAGCTGTGGTATTAATACAAGCTTAGAGCAAGAAAGTTTAGAAAATTGCCCTGTCACACAATGGCATATGCTTGCCGCTAAAAATTGTCGTTAGCAAATTCAGTAAGACGCGACATCATTCACCAGCGTGACGGTCACCATGGCGTTTGCCACTGTGTTTTTTGCGCCCTGAAAATCATACGATGCCTCAACGCCGCCGGGGCCTTGGATGCCAATTTTGGGTTTGGGCAAATACACTTCATGGCACAGGATGACCAGCTTGTTGTTGGCATCAATCGTGTAAGAAAACTCCAAGTCCACCGCCGTGCCTGCGCTGGCAAGGTCAATCAGCGTATTGTCGGCGTAGCGCACCGCCACGGACCCCGTGAGCGCGGCAATGCCGGGGTCAACACCGTCTAGCTTGCCGTCGCTGCGGATG
>CAIOHY010000594.1 GCA_903858205.1 uncultured Cellvibrio sp. | reverse complement strand
TAAGTGGCTACGACGTAGAGCAATACCCAAAACGCGGTCACGAGATCCAAATGAAGGGTAAAGAAGCCGATCACTAACTCGCGGATCGGAGTGAAATAGCCAACAAAGGTGAGCGAGGTGACGAGCGAGATCCCAATCCAGATACCCTGCTTGGCACCCTTGCGCCAAAGTTTTTCACCGCTCCATGGTTGAGCATCCAGTTTCATCCGCTTATTGCGATCACCCTCGCAGAGGTGTTCGGCCCACATAAACATTTGGGTCCACACAGTTTGGGGGCAAGTGAAACCACACCAGACACGACCAACAAGAACGGTGACAGTAAACAAAAGAAATGCAGCAATCACTAGCAGCCATGCCAGATACATAGCATCTTGCGGCCAAAAAGTAAGCCAAAGAATATGGAATTTACGTTCAGGAAGATCAAATAGAATCGCTGGCCGCCCGTCAATAACCAGCCAAGGCATTAGCAAAAAACCGAGCATCAAGGGCAAGCCGGTATAGCGGCGCAAGCGTTGGTAAAAACCAGTAATGCGACGAGTGTAGATTTTGTCATCCGCCTCGTAGAGGTTCACATATCGGATACCGGTATCCGCAGACGGCTGTTTTTCTGACGAAGGTTTTTCACTCAAAGGAATTACCTCATATCCCCACTCCGCAATGACTGCAGTAGTAAGAAGCTAATTGAGCGCGAAAAAAAAGGCAGGCCTGAGCCTGCCTTCCTTGCAGGAAGAATTAGTTGGATTCTTCCAGTGACAGGCTGTAAACGTAGGCAGCCAGTAAATGTATACGGTCTTCTTTAAGCAGCTCTTGCTGCGCTGGCATTACGCCATTACGGCCATCACGAAGTGTCTGGCGGATAGTGGCTGGTTCACCACCGTAAAGCCAGATTTTATCAGTCAGGTTGGGGGCACCCACTAGCTGGTTACCCTTGCCATCAACACCGTGGCAAGCGACGCAGTTAGTTGTATAGAGCTTGGCGCCTGCTTCGGCTTTAACAGCATCATGCTCACTGCCAGAGATTTGCAACACATACTCGGCAACATCAGCAACACCTTTTTCACCCAGGATTGAACCCCAAGCGGGCATGGCGGCTTTCCGGCCATGAACGATGGTTTCAAGAATCTTCTCAGGTGAGCCGCCGTACAACCAATCGTTGTCGGTCAAATTGGGGAACCCAGGGTTACCGCCACCGTCTGCACCGTGACAAACAGCGCAGTTGTTGGAAAACAACCTGAAGCCCATCTTGAGGGCATCGGGATTCTTGGCTACTTCCTCGATCGGCATCTTGGAATACACACCATAAGTCTCTGCATATACCTTTTCCGCTTCAGCTTGATGCCCACGGAGTTCATTCACAGAGGTCCATGCCTTTCCATCTTCACCCTTTAGACGCTCATATGCGCCATAGCCCGGGTAAACAATCAGATAGCCGACCGCAAATACAAAAGTCAGCAAAAACATATAGAACCACCAGCGAGGTAGAGGGTTATCGTACTCCTCAATCCCATCGTATTCATGACCGGTAGTTTTCGCTTCCGTGCTTTCTTCGCCAACAACCGCACGCTTGCGGTTAGCTAAGAGAATCCACAACAACAACACCAAGTTGGTGCTTGTCAGGATAATGATCCAAAGACTCCAAAAAGTACTCATAGTTAAATCCGCCCTAATCGATGATTACTTGTGATCATCTGTGTGCTTGTCTTGAGGTTCATCGGCAAATGGCAACTTGGCATCTTCTTCAAAGCGCTTTTTGAGCTTGGGCGAAAACGCCCAGAAGCACACACCGAAGAAAGCGATGGTCACCAAAACCGTTGAAATTGCGCCGACTGTGCCTGCGTCCATTAGCGCTTCTCTTTGAGCAGCACGCCCAGGTTTTGAAGGTAGGCTACCAGTGCATCCATTTCAGTCACGCCCTTAACCGCTCGCTCAGCACCGGCAAAATCTTCTTCGGTGTATGGCACACCTACTTTTGCCAAAGCGCGCATTTTGTCAGCGGTATGCTTGCCATCAAGCTTGTTGTCATACAAATGAGGATAGGCAGGCATTATTGATTCGGGAACGACAATGCGTGGATTGAACAAGTGCACCTTATGCCAATCATCTGAGTAACGGCCGCCTACGCGAGCCAAATCAGGGCCAGTACGCTTGGAGCCCCACAGGAAGGGATGCTCGTAAACAGATTCACCCGCTACCGAATAGTGACCATAGCGTTCAACCTCTGCACGCAATGGGCGAACCATTTGGGTATGGCATACGTGACAGCCTTCGCGGATGTATACGTCACGCCCCTCTAATTGCACGGCATTTAGCGGTTTTAAGCCTTCAATAGGTGTCGTGGTTTGCTTCAGGAAAAACTGCGGAACAATCTCCACCAAACCACCAAAACTAATCGCAATGACAACAAAGACAGTCATCAAGCCAATATTTTTTTCTACTATTTCATGACCTTTCATGGCATTCCCCTTAAACAGCTGGTGCCTGAACAGGCTGATTAGCACTTTCGGCTGCTTTTTTAGCCGCATTAACAGTGCGATATGTGTTGTAAGCCATGATCAGCATACCGGTCAGGAAGAAGGCGCCGCCAATAGCACGCATGACATAACCACCCTTGCTGAATACCACGGTCTCGATGAAGCTGTAAGTCAACGACCCATCCGGGTTGAATGCACGCCACATCAAACCCTGTCCAATGCCGTTGATCCACATAGCTACCACATAAAGTACAGTACCTACAGTCGCCAACCAGAAGTGCAAATTGATCAATTTCACGCTGTGCATTTCTTCGCGGTTAAACAGTTTCGGCAACATATGATAGAGCGCACCAATCGAAATCATTGCCACCCAACCCAGAGCGCCAGAGTGAACGTGCCCTACTGTCCAATCGGTATTGTGCGACAGTGCATTTACGTTTTTGATTGCCATCATCGGGCCTTCAAAGGTAGACATACCGTAGAAAGACAAGGCAACAACGAGGAAACGCAACGTAGGGTCGGTGCGCAATTTATGCCATGCACCTGAGAGGGTCATAATCCCGTTGATCATCCCGCCCCAGCTTGGCGCAAGCAGGATCAGCGACATCACCATACCCAAAGATTGGGTCCAATCCGGCAATGCCGAATAGTGCAAGTGGTGCGAACCGGCCCAAATATAAAGGGATATCAGCGCCCAGACGTGCACGATAGATAACTGATAAGAGTAAACAGGGCGACCTGCTTGCTTGGGTACAAAGTAGTACATCATACCGAGGAAGCCAGCAGTCAGGAAGAAACCTACAGCATTGTGACCATACCACCACTGCACCATCGCATCGGCAGCGCCAGCGTAAGCAGAGTAAGACTTGGTCAGGGTCACAGGGATAGCGGCACTGTTAACGATGTGCAGAACCGCAACAGTGACGATAAAACCACCGTAGAACCAGTTAGCCACATAAATGTGCGATGTTCTGCGCTTGACGATGGTGCCGAAAAATACGACCGCGTAAGAAATCCACACCAGCGCCAACAGAATATCGATTGGCCACTCAAGCTCGGCATATTCTTTGGCAGAGGTAATGCCTTGCGGCAGAGTGATTGCCGCCAACACAATAACAGCTTGCCAGCCCCAGAAAGTAAACGGAACTAACCACCCACCGAATAACGGCGCCTGACAGGTTCGCTGGACTACATAGTAAGAAGTCGCAAAAAGCGCACAGCCACCAAAGGCAAAGATAACCGCATTGGTATGCAACGGACGCAAGCGACCGAAGCTGGTGTAAGGTTGGAACAGATCATTCAAGCCTGGCCAAACCAATTGAGAAGCGATAAGAACGCCAACCCCCATTCCAACTATGCCCCAAACAATGGTCATAATGGAAAATTTGCGCACTATATCGAAGTCGTATACTGGAGGATCTCCAGCTACTGTCGCATGACTACCCATAGGACTTTCCTATTACTTAAAGAAAAATGAAAACTTTTTGTCTCTGTCTGCGCTACTTATCGCCCACAGCCACACGGCACTATCTTTGTAAAAGGCCAATTTTTGCCAAGTCGATAACCCTACTTTAGGTGCGGCATTTTGCCTCATGAGCGGCAATTTGTCTCACCCTTGTCAGTATAGGATTGATATTTATCAAATTATTTATGCGCATTTAACCAGAAGCCAAGCGCTTTTGATCAATAGATCAACAATAGGTCATTAACTGACAACCCGCATCCTGAACTGATGCGGGCGTCACAATGTTTTACTTGAGACTACGCCCCTTGTTCGCAGCAATACGCATCCGAAGGGCATTCAGTTTAATAAAGCCTTCTGCATCTTTTTGATTGTATGCGCCAGCATCATCTTCAAAGGTCGCGATTTTTTCATCGAACAAACTGTCAGGAGAACGACGACCAACAACGCTAACAGAACCTTTGTACAGCTTGACGCGCACATCACCATTAACATGGGTTTGTGATTGGTCGATCATCGCTTGCATCATTAAACGCTCAGGACTCCACCAATAGCCGTTGTAAATCATGTCCGCATACTTGGGAATCAAACTATCCTTCAAGTGGGCAACTTCACGATCCAAGGTGATGGATTCAATCGCACGGTGCGCGCGCATCATGATGGTACCGCCGGGAGTTTCATAGCAGCCGCGCGACTTCATACCTACGTAACGGTTCTCCACTATATCCAAACGCCCAACACCGTTCTCGCCACCGACCTTATTCAAGTACGCCAGTACCGTTGCCGGAGACATTGCCTTGCCATCGATAGCAACGATATCGCCTTTCTCGTAAGTCAGTTCCAGGTAAGTAGCCTTATCTGGTGCAGCTTCTGGGGCAACAGTCCAGCGCCACATATCTTCTTCTGCTTCGGTCCATGGATTTTCGAGCACCTTGCCTTCATAAGAGATATGCAAGAGGTTTGCGTCCATGGAATAGGGAGATTTTTTCTTTTTGGAGTAATCAACCGGGATATTGTGCTTCTCGCAGTAGGCCATGAGGGTTTCGCGGGATGTCAGATCCCACTCACGCCAAGGAGCGATTACTTTGATGCCTGGCTTAAGTGCGTAGGCGCCCAACTCGAAGCGAACCTGATCGTTGCCCTTACCTGTAGCGCCATGGGAGATAGCATCTGCACCCACTTCATTGGCGATTTCAATCAGGCGCTTGGCGATCAATGGCCGAGCGATAGAGGTGCCGAGCAGGTATTCACCTTCGTAAATAGTGTTTGCACGGAACATAGGGAACACGAAATCGCGGACAAATTCTTCACGCAGATCGTCAATATAAATTTGCTTAACGCCCAGCGCTTCTGCTTTTGCGCGTGCGGGCTCAACTTCTTCACCCTGACCAATATCAGCAGTGAAGGTGATAACTTCGCAGTTGTAGTTTTCTTGCAGCCATTTGACGATTACTGAGGTATCGAGGCCACCGGAATAGGCCAACACGACTTTTTTGATAGATGACATGGGAAGCTCCCGCTATAACTCGTTGACAATTCACCGGGCACAAGCCACAGACCAGTACCTACTTGGGCGCGGGATTGTACTCGCAAGCCGATCAAATTCCCACACTTGCTGCGGCTAAATGGAGCCTTTTAACACTAAATGAAAATCGCTCTCAGCCAACCGCAAAAACGGCGCGAAAAAAACAAAAGCAGCATTGAAAAGCTGCTTCTGAGTGGCGGGCGCCTTGTGAACAAACCCATGGATTATCAAAGGCGAAAGGTTGATACCTTGTCGTTTAATCCGCGCGCCAATTCTTGCAGGTTTTTAGCTCGCGCATCACCTTGGAGGGCAGCTTCGGCGGAGTTGTCAGCGACTTGTTTAATGGCATTGATATTGTTCAATACCTCTTTCACTACCTGACTTTGTTCCTCTGCTGCAGTCGCGATCTGCACCGCCATACCGCTAATTGTGCCTACAGCTGCATTAATTTTATCGAGAGAATTGGAAGCATTGTCAGCATTGTCAACGCTCCCAGTCGCCAGGCGACGCCCCTCCTCCATAATCGATACCGCATTTTGCGCGGTAGATTGCAGCGAGCCGATCATGGATTGGATCTCCTCGGTACTGGCATGAGTACGCTGCGATAGCACTCGCACCTCATCGGCCACGACTGCAAAGCCCCTACCCTGCTCACCCGCACGCGCCGCTTCAATGGCTGCATTGAGAGCCAGTAAATTGGTCTGTTCAGCAATGCCTTGGATAGTGGACAAAATGCCACTGATGTTTTGCGCATTGCTGTTGAGTGTTGAGATGACCGCCCCCGCCTGCTCGACCTTCTGGGCAAGCACCACAATCGAATCGCGGGTCTTATCCACTTGCTGCTTACCGTCCCCGGCGCTACTGACCGACTCACGCACTGAATCCGCGGTATTCTCAGTGTGATGAGCGATCTCATGAGTCGCATTAGTCATCTCGTTCATGGCCTGTACCACCATGCCGATTTGCTGCTGTTGCACCCCCAATTCGCGCACTGAACTCACTGCCGAATCAGCCATGGCACGAGCGTTATCCTGCAAGTCGGCAGCTTGGGCGCGAATGTGTTTGACCAGATCATTCATGTGTTCCACAAACGAATTGAAATTCGCCGCCAACAAACCAACCTCGTCATCAGATGTAACCGGCAAACGACGCGACAAATCGCCACCTCCAGATGCGATATCCGACAGCGACTGGGAAACCTTGTGCAATGGCAATAAAAGCACCCCATTGAACCAATTGAGCACCAATATTGTTGCAACCAGCAAAATCAGAATGACCGCCAACTGGCCCAACAAGGTTGAATGAACCGGGCCAACCAGTAACTCGCGCTCCAACACCATGATCAGAGTCAAATCCGTACCGGGAATGGCATCGGCAAAAATCTGCATGGTTTTACCGTCAAGCTCAACCAGGTACAAATCCTCTTTCGCGCGCAGCAATTGCTCAACTTTGCTCGCGGTAAGATCTGCGGAAATATCCAATAACGATTTATTCAACAGTTTTTGGTCGGCATGAGAAAACACCTTGTCGCCGCGCGCAATGAACATAGAACCATTGCCCGGCAAGTTAATATCACGCAGCTGTTGGACGATTGCATCGATAACCACATCGACACCAAGGATGGCTTTAATGCTGCCATCGGGATTAATTACCGCGCGCCCGAGTGACACCACATTTTTACCGGTAGCCGAGGCGACCGAAGGATTATCGATAAACGTCTCACGGGGGTTTTTAACGGCCGCTATATACCAGCCCCATACACGCGGGTCGTCATTACCCGGAGCCATCACCAAATTGTTCGCGTTGTATAACTTTCCATCAGCAAACGCTAGGAAGCTGTTGTCAACATCAGCAGAAATTTTGACTTGCGTTAGATGGGCGTTATAGCTTTCCTCAGTCGCACTGGCGGGGAAGCCTTCCAGTGCTTTGCCCTTAAGCGCAAACCAGTCACTGACATACTTACTGAACGTTGCTGAAATACCAGCAACTTGGCGATTGATGTTGATTTCCATCGCCGTCATGGCCGAGGAATAGGAGAGATAGGAAACGGCGCAACCTACAAGTAACAGCGATACCGCAACTGACGCGCTTATTTTTTTACGTAAAGACCAGCGAGCCGACATTATTTGACCTCCAAATAGCGCTCCACCCAGTGAAAGATGGAAATATAGTTATTAATGGAAAGAAATTATGAATACCGGCCAGACCCTTTCCTTATGTATTCATCTGGCCATTGTTTGTACTATTCACTGATGAGCACGCCTACACCTCTAAACGTCTGATCCAAAAAATTGCTGTTTTAGGTTATCGGCATAAACCGCCAATTGCTTTAACAGATCTTGTTGTGAATCCGTTGTGTTTTCATCCACCGCCAGCCGTTGCAGGCGCTGATAAAACTCATCCAGCGTTAAGCTGGCTTGCGCATCGCTATTGGTCAAACGCCACCGACAAAATGCCAACCAACGCTCGTGCTCATCAACCCTAAGACTAGTCGGGAAATTGCGGGCGCGGTAGCGAAACAGCATTTCTTTTAAACGAGGATCTCTAAAAGCACATAGTTCATCCGACAGCAACTCAGGAGTCGCCTGGCGTACCTTTGCCATTACACGCTTGTCTTGCTCATCAAAAAAACCGCCGTAGAGCATTTGTTCGGGGTCTGTTTTTTCCGCAAACTCCTGGCTGATGTATAGCTGATAAAGTTTCTGCCGCATGGCCTGCTGCTCAGGGAGACTGAGATTACGCAATACCTGCCAGTGTTGTTCGCACGTCAGCTTGTCGATAGCCAGCCGCTGCGCTGTGGCGTCGTCCAGCATCGACGGGGGCAACACCATCGGTGTTTTATTGAAGTGGATTTCCTTGAGCGCCAAGCGCTCGACACCTTCAGGTAAATCCTCTGTACGGGTAAATAAACGCACACGCAACTCATCAACCGGTAACGTCAGTAGCGCCTGTGGATCAGTACCGAGATTAAATGCAATCACAGAGTTCTTGTTGGTGGGATGCATCATCAGCGGCAAGACCAGCGCCGCGTTGCCATTTTCAGCAGGAAAGCGCGACGAGATATGCAACACCGGTTTATGACTTTCGATATCAATAAGACTGGCGACAAACCGTTTATCGCGCAGACGATAGGCGTAATCGTAGAGTTTGGGATGTGTGGTTTTGATTAGCTTGGCCACAGCGATAGTGGCGTAGACATCCGAGAGCGCATCGTGTGCAGCTTCATGCTTGAGATGATTGGCTTTACTTAGCATCTCCAACTTAAAGCAGGGGCGACCGTCCTCATAATTGGGCCATTCGATACCTTCAGGGCGCAGAGCACGGGTCATACGCACCATATCGATAATGTCCCAGCGCGAATTGCCATTGCGCCACTCGCGCTCGTAGGGGTCGTAAAAATTACGGTAGAGCGTATAGCGGGTAACTTCATCATCGAAACGAATAGAATTGTAGCCAACACCGCAGGTTCCTGGTCGCGATAACTCCGCGTGAATCGCGGCGATAAATTCCGGCTCAGGCAGACCGCGCTCCTCCGCCACCTGTGGCAGCAGACCCGTGATTAAACAGGCCTCGGGTTTCGGCAAGACATCCGGTGCTGGCTTGCAATAAATCATCAGCGGGTCACCAAGGACATTTAAATCCTCATCCGTGCGGATGCCCGCAAATTGGGATGGTCGATCAATCGCTGGAATTTCGCCCCAGGTCTCATAGTCGTGCCAATAGAGGGTATTTTCTGCTGTTGATTTCATGCCTGTTATCCCTGTTCTTCGCTCTGCTTGGTCGTAAGAAAATACGCAATCTAACACTCACACCTTGCTTTAACCTATACTGCGGCCTGATTTTTGCGTCTCAAAGTCGCAACTCTATTCTGATTTTTGTAAGCGTCCGCCGGAGCATGTAATGAGTGATTTAGAGAGTCTGTTTGCCAGCAACGTCAAGTGGGCAGAAGACATTAAACGCAAAGAGCCCGACTTTTTTTCCAAACTTGCCGAACAACAAGCACCGGAATATTTGTGGATAGGCTGTTCTGATAGCCGCGTTCCTGCCAACCAGATTGTTGATCTCGCACCGGGTGAATTGTTTGTGCACCGTAATGTCGCCAACGTCGTTATCCATACCGACCTCAACTGCATGACCGTGCTGAATTACGCCGTGGAATTTCTCAAAGTAAAACACGTGATGGTGACTGGCCACTATGGTTGCGGTGGCGTAAAAGCGGCGCTGGAAAATCGCAAACTCGGCCTGATCGATTACTGGCTGCGTAATATTCGCGATGTGTACTACAACAACAAAGAGATCATGGACCAAATAACAGACCCGAATGACCGCGTAAATCGCCTGTGCGAATTAAACGTTGTGCAACAAGTAGAAAACATTGCGCGCTGCAACATCGTACAAAACGCGTGGGCGCGCGGGCAGGAATTAAGTATTCACGGATGGATTTATGACATCCACGACGGCATTCTGCACAAGCTGATGCCGCCAATCGACTCGCTCGACCAAATTCCCGAGCACTATCGCCTTTACCCCGACTAGCAATCACCCGCCAGCAAACACCACTAACAGCTGGCACCAACATATTCCCACCAAAGCAGACGGGGCTGATGAAATATCAGACCCGGTCTAGATAAGCTGTTCTATACTCACAATAGCTTATACCAGCTTCATCACAAGCACTCTTGTACCTTCGAACTCCTCACCAGTGAATCAACGGAATATTCAATGCCAGAGAAGACGCTCTTGCAGCATGTGGACGATGAATCGCTAGGCCAGTTTGCGCTGGAAGACGAACAAATGCGTTCGCTCTACCACAGCCTGCCAGTATCATTGCTTTCATCAATTGTTATAGCGCTGATCCTCAGTGTCTCACACTGGAAAGTTATTGGTCAGGCAGAAATTATTTTGTGGAATTTGGTATTGGGCGGCACCTTGCTGGCGCGCCTGACCTTGTGGATTTTCTGGAACAACGTACACCAACTCTACTCCACATTTTTTTGGCTAACTTGCTTCCGCCTCGGTGTTTGGTTAAGCGGCGCTGCCTGGGGCGCAGCAGCTGTTCTTCTTTTTGCACACGACGACACCATCTATCAGGCGCTTCTCGCATTCTCAATAGCCGGCGTCGCCAGCGGCTCAATGACATCGTTAACTGTTGATAAATATTCTTCGTTGGGTTTTGTCATTCTTGCCATTGCCCCACTCAGCGTAATGATTTTTCTAGAAGATGGACCTACCGCGATTGCAATGACAGGGATGAGCTTGCTGTTCATTTTCTTCGTCATCGCCAGCTCAACGCGCGCGCGCCATAACATGGAAGATCAACTCAACAAAAACTTGCGTCTACTGCAACTAACCAACAAATTGAATCAAAAACAACAAATTGAAAAAATAATCAATCACGCGCAATCCATTTACATTAGTGATGGCGATATAAAAAGTGCACTCCGCACACTGCTACATGAAACACTACCGCTATGCCAGAGTGAACTGGGTTTTATTGGTCAGGTTAAATTAGACTCTGCGGAAAAACCCTACATGTGCGCACTGGTCTTTGGCAGCCAAAAAAGTGACGATCGTGCATTGGAGAACTTCCGTGCCGCCAACCTGCCGGAAGGTGGAGAGTACCGCAATCTGGATAATCTCTTCGGCATGATTATGCGCTCGGATAAGCCCATCATTAGCCCCAATCTTGCACGCGATATGCGCACAGGCACCTTGCCAGAAGGGCACC
>CAIOHY010000593.1 GCA_903858205.1 uncultured Cellvibrio sp. | reverse complement strand
TGAATGGCCGCGCGATTCGCGACAAGCTCGTCAGCCACGCTGTGCGCCAAGCCTATCAGGACGTTTTGTATCACGGCCGCCATCCCGCGTTTGTATTGTATCTGGAGTTGGATCCATCAACCGTTGACGTGAATGTGCATCCCACCAAACACGAAGTGCGCTTTCGCGATAATCGCAGCGTGCACGATTTTATTTATTCGAGTTTGCATCACGCTTTAGCAAAAGTTCGCCCTGAAGATACCCTCGCAAGACGGGAATTGGGCGAGGGCGCGGATGAAGTTACCGGTGTAAATCCGTTTGCGCTTTCATCCACCAAACCGATTCAAGGTATTGCCGCTGGCGAATTTAAAGGGCAAGAGAGCATGGGCTTTCGCGCCGCAGCCAGCGCAAATTATTCATCCGGCTATCAATCCAATTATCAGCCAGCTGCAATTAATCCCGGTGCGGTGCGCGAGCAAATGGCGAGCTATGGCGAATTGCATCGCCCTGCGAATCCCACAGCAACTTATGCAATGCCCGATTCGGGCAGTGAGGATATTCCACCCTTGGGTTACGCCATTGCGCAACTTAAAGGTATTTATATTCTCGCGGAAAATGCACAGGGTTTAATTGTGGTGGATATGCATGCGGCGCATGAGCGCATTACCTATGAGCGGATGAAAGAATCTTTTGCGTGTGGTGGAATTCAAACCCAACCACTGTTAGTGCCAGAGAGTATTGCGGTCAGCCAAAAAGAAGCAGACTGCGCAGAAAATTTTTACGAGATTTTTAAATCGCTCGGTTTTGAATTGCAGCGCGCTGGGCCAGAGACATTATTGATCCGCCAACTGCCTGTGATTTTAAATCGCGCCAAAGTCGAGCAATTAGTGCGCGATGTGTTGTCGGATTTGATTGAGCACGGCAGCAGTGAGCGTATCCAACATCACATTAATGAAATTCTTGGCACCATGGCTTGCCATGGCTCAGTGCGCGCCAATCGCAAGTTAACAATTCCCGAAATGAATGCGCTCTTGCGCGATATGGAAGCGACCGAACGCAGCGGCCAATGCAATCACGGCCGCCCAACCTGGTTGCTACAGTCACTCGACGACCTCGACAAACTGTTTATGCGTGGGCAGTAGTGAAGATGAGCCCGAGTCAATATGAATAGCCCCGCGCAAAAATTACCTGTTATTTTTTTAATGGGGCCAACTGCATCAGGCAAAACGGATCTTGCGATTGCGTTGCGCCAACACTTGCCGATTGAATTAATCAGTGTTGATTCGGCACTAGTCTATCGCGGTATGGATATCGGCTCGGCCAAACCCTCTGCGCAGGAACAAGCTTTGGCGCCGCATCGACTGATCGATATTCGCGATCCTGCGGAGCCTTATTCGGTCGCGGATTTTTTAGCAGATGCCGAGCGCGAAATTGCCGCGATTCACGCACAGGGGAGAATTCCATTATTGGTCGGCGGTACCATGCTCTATTTTCGTGCGCTGCTCGATGGTTTGGCAGAAATGCCAGCAGCGAATGCCAGCGTGCGTGCGCAAATCGAACGCGAGGCAGAAGAGTTTGGTTGGCCACATATTCATGCCCAGCTCGCTGAAGTTGATCCGGAAACGGCTGCCGAAATTCATCCCAACCATTCCCAGCGTGTTAGCCGCGCATTAGAAGTTTATCGCGTGAGCGGTAAAACCATGGCGCAGCTGCGCCAACTCCAGCATCTGCCGTCAGCGCAGCAGTCATTTTGTGAGCGCTACAATGTTTGTCAGCTGGTCATAGCGCCGCGTGATCGCAGTATCTTGCATCAGCGTATTGCTTCCCGGTATGAAAAAATGCTCAGCAGTGGTTTGGTTGATGAAGTTAAATCCCTGCATCAGCGCGGCGATCTGCATCCGGATCTACCCGCTATCCGTGCTGTGGGTTATCGCCAAGTATGGGATTATCTGGATGGTCGCTTGGATTACAACGAGATGACCGAGCGCGGCATTATCGCGACGCGTCAATTAGCCAAGCGCCAATTAACCTGGCTGCGCGGTTGGTCGACAACATCAAATAGTGAACTACACTGGGTATTCACTGAGACTGAGCATGGGATTTCGCTCACAAAGGAAGAAATTGTGCGTTGCGCCTTGAATTTTATAGGCTCAGCAGCCATATAATGACTACGTGAGAACCCTAGTCAGATTTTCATGCTTTCTTCCACCCCTCCTTACTGGATGTACTAGGTGTCTCGGGTGGGTAATTACTATAATTTTATTGTCCCTAGGAGATAAACATGTCAAAAGGGCATAGTTTACAAGACCCTTACCTGAACGTTCTGCGTAAAGAGCGTGTGCCTGTGTCCATTTATCTGGTAAATGGCATCAAGTTACAAGGCCAGGTTGAGTCATTTGATCAGTTTGTTGTGCTCTTGAAAAACACTGTAAGCCAGATGGTTTACAAGCACGCGATCTCCACTGTTGTGCCATCGCGCGCAGTACGCGTACCTCTGCTGAACGAAGCAGGTGGTATTGAAGGCGAAGAAGACGAGCAAGCCGAGTAATTTATCAAATCATTGATACAACCTCGAGGTCGCTAATTGTTTTTTGATCGCCCTGAATCGGGTGAACTGGCGGTGCTGGTTCACCTGAATTTATCTCACGGCCAAGACGCCGAAGATCCCCGCGAATTTGAAGAGCTGGTATTGTCCGCAGGTGGAGATCCTGTTGCCTTTCTAACCAGTGGTCACCGTATTACTCCCACCGCTAAATTTCTTATCAGCACCGGCAAGCTTCAGGAGCTGGCCGACCTAGTGGCTGAGCATAAAGCCGAACTGGTGATTTTTAATCACACCCTCACACCGAGTCAGGAGCGCAATCTGGAGCAAGTTCTCCAATGCCGTGTGCTTGATCGCACTGGTTTGATTCTGGATATTTTCGCCCAGCGTGCACGTACTTTTGAAGGCAAGTTACAGGTTGAATTGGCGCAGTTGCGTCATACCGCCACGCGTTTGATTCGCGGCTGGACCCACCTTGAGCGCCAAAAGGGCGGCATAGGTTTGCGCGGCCCCGGTGAAACCCAGCTTGAAACAGATCGTCGCTTGTTGCGCAACCGTATTACTATGATCGAGCAGCGGCTGGAAAAAGTGCGCTCTCAGCGCGAACAAGGGCGTCGTTCCCGCCAGCGCGCGGCTATCCCGACGGTATCCTTGGTGGGCTACACGAATGCTGGCAAGTCCACCTTGTTTAATCGGGTTACCGGATCGGATGTTTATGCGGTAGATAAATTATTTGCCACTCTTGACCCGACTATGCGCCGCATCGAGTTATCCGATATAGGCGCGGTTGTCATGGCGGATACTGTAGGCTTTATCAGCCATCTGCCGCATAAGTTAGTAGAAGCTTTCCGCGCAACATTAGAGGAAGCGAGCAACTCTACTTTACTCTTGCATGTGATAGATTCGGCAGCGGAAGAACGGATGCGCAATACCGAGCAGGTTGAGCTGGTGTTAGAGGAGATAGGTGCGGCCGATTTGCCCCAGTTGCGCGTTTACAACAAAATCGACTTGCTTGCTGATGCGGAGCCGCAAATTGATCGCGATGAAACCGGCAAACCCATTGCTGTGTGGCTCTCCGCACAAAGCGGCGTCGGTTGTGAGTTGCTTGAAGAAGCTATTTCAGAACTGCTCGGAAAAGAAGTAATTAATGGCTGTTTGGTGTTAACTCCCACTCAAGGGCGTTTGCGCGCTATGCTCTACGCCCAGCAGGCGGTGGTAGATGAAAATTATCGGGAAGATGGCGCCAGCTTATTGAGGATACGTCTGCCAAAAAGTGATTTATTGCGAATTCTCAGCGCCGTGTCTTTGGTTTTTAAGGATTTGACGTGGGATGATCAGGTACTAGCCCATCCTGATGATTTATCTGGGGAGTTGTAAACGTCGGAATCGTCCCCAATACAGCTTTACTTTCAATGTGGAGAAAAATTATGGCCTGGAATGAACCGGGAAAAGATAAAGACCCTTGGGGTGGACGCGATAGCGGCAAAAACAATGATGGTCCACCGGATCTCGATGAAGCTTTTAAAAAGCTACAAGATAAATTAAATGGAATTTTTGGCGGTGGGTCGGGTGGTGGTAAATCATCCGGCGGCGCTAGCTTTGGCTCTTTGTTTGCCGTCGCAGCGATCATTGCTGCAGTGTTTTACGTCGGCGCCGGTGTATATCAGGTCGATGCCAAAGAGCGCGCCGTAGTGTTGAAATTTGGTGCCTTCTCTGAGATCAAAACCGAAGGTTTGAATTGGAATGCACCGTTGATCACTGAGGTGTATATCGTCAATGTCACTGGTGAGCGCCAGTACCCTTCGCGCGGCCTAATGTTGACTGAAGACGAAAGTATTGTTGAATTGCCAATTACGGTGCAATTTAACGTTTCTGATGTACGTGCTTACGTACTCAACGTAAAGGATCCTGAGGTGAGCCTGCGTCACGCGACTGATTCAGCAGTGCGCCACGTAATTGGTTCTACTGAGCTGAATCAGGTTTTGTCAGAAGGCCGTCAGGCGATTGCGGCAGAAGTGAAGCAGCGTTTGCAAACCTACATGGATTCTTACGGAGCTGGTATTCAAGTAAATACTGTGAACATTCAGGATGCTCGTCCTCCAGAAGAAGTTCGTTCCGCCTTTGATGATGTTATCAAAGCAAAAGAAGATGAAGCACGGTTGAAAAATCAGGCGCAGGCTTATGCGAACGGCATTATTCCAGAGGCGCGTGGTCGTGCTCAGCGAATGATTGAAGAAGCTGAGGCGTACAAAGCCGAAGTAATTGCTCGTGCAGAAGGTGAGACGGATCGTTTTGAAAATTTGCTGACAGAGTACAAGCGCGCGCCAGAGGTTACTCGCCAACGTCTCTACCTGGAAACCATGGAGAGCGTGATGAGGAATTCATCTAAAGTGATGGTGGATGTCGAAGGCGGCAACAACATGCTGTATTTACCTCTTGACCGTATGGGTTCACGTTCGCCCGCCGCAGAGCCGCAGCTACAAACAGACAGTTTTAACAGTCGGGCTACCCAAACACTTGAGTCACCCAAGCCCCTTGTCCGTCGGGAGGTTCGCTAATGTCCACTAAAGGTTTTGTAGCGCTTATTGCATTAATTGTTGGGTCGCTACTAGCATTCAACTCGATATATGTGGTCACTGAATATCAGCGCGCGATCATGCTCGAGTTCGGTCGTATGGTTCAGGCTGACATTGCGCCAGGGTTACATTTCAAAAAACCATGGGCCAAAGTCAGCAAGTTCGATGCGCGCCTGCTGACTGCTGATATGACACCGGATAGCTTCTTTACTGTTGAGCAGAAACGTCTTGTTGTGGACTCGTACATCAAGTGGCAAATCAAAGACGTCGAAACATACTACAAGGCGACCGGAGGCGACGAGGCTACAGCCGAGAGCCGCCTTGCCCAGCGTGTCGCGGACGGTTTGCGCAACCAGTTTGGTCGCCGTACGTTGCATGATGTTGTCTCTGGCAAGCGCGATGAGCTGATGAGCGAAATCACTGCCAGCATCAACGTCGACGCGGTGAAATTGCTTGGTATCGAAGTTAAGGATATTCGTGTAAAACGTATCGACTTCCCGCCCGAGGCCAGCCAGTCTGTGTTTGCCCGCATGGCCGCTGATCGTGAAAAAGAAGCGCGTGAGTACCGTTCGCAAGGTAAGGAGCAGGCTGAGGTAATTGGTGCTGACGCGGATAAGCAGCGTGCTGTGCTTGAAGCGAATGCCTATCGTGATGCTGAGCGTATCCGTGGTGATGGCGATGCTAAAGCAGCGGCGATTTTTGCTGAGGCCTACAGTAAAGATCCTGAGTTCTACAGCTTTGTACGTAGTCTTAATGCCTATCGTCTCAGTTTTAGCAGTAAGGACGATCTAATGGTGGTTGATCCCGAGAGTGACTTCTTCCGTTATCTGAAAGATCCTAAGGGCAAAAACTAAGTATTGGTGCTTTCTAAAGTCGCCCGTCATGCGGGCGATTGTTTTGTTAGGCTGATCTTATTGTGATTAGCCTACAAATCCTCCGGCAAACAGTGTTAAAATGCCGTAACCGAGCCCGCCGCTCGGTTTTTTTATGCGTGCTTGCCGGATTCTTCACCGTTAAATCGCGCATTTAACCCTGCATTTAGCTCTGCATTTTTACTTAGAGTCGCTTATGACCTACGCTGATCGTTGGCTGTTACCGGACGGAGTGGAGGAAATTCTCCCCGCCGAGGCCAAAGCCATAGATAGTTTGCGTCGTCGCCTGCTGGATTTGTACAGCACTTGGGGCTACGACATGGTGATACCGCCATTGCTGGAATATACCGATTCACTGTTGATTGGATTGGGGCGCGATGTTGATCTGCTTACCTTCAAGGTGACTGACCAATTGAGTGGCCGCACCTTGGGTATTCGCGCCGACATTACCCCGCAAACCGCGCGGATGGATGCCCATAGCTTTAACCGCACTGGCGCCAACCGTCTTTGTTATGCCGGTCATGTGGTTCACACCCGCCCAAAAAATCCGCTCGCGACTCGCACTCCTATTCAGGCTGGGCTTGAGTTTTATGGGGAGCCGGGTGTTGCCGCCGATATTGAAGTTGTTTCACTCTTGTTGGAGTCATTACAACTGGCGGGTTTGCCGCGCTTGCATATTGATTTGGGGCATGTAGGAATTTATCGGGCGATTGCTGCTGATGCCGGCTTGACTAAGGCTCAGGAGGATACTTTTTTTGAGTTATTGCAGCGCAAGGCGACAACTGAAATTCGCACTTGGGTTGACGCCAATATTGCCGATCAAACCAAGGCCCAATTATTTTTAAGTTTACCGGGGCTGGCAGGAAATAAATCTGTGTTGCAAAAAGCGCGTCAGTTATTCGGCAAGGTCATGGCAGCACAAGTTGCCGTTGATCAGTTGGATAAGGTTGCGAGCATAATCGAGCAGCGCTACCCCACTGCCGAGTTATATTTTGATTTGGGAGAGTTGCGCGGCTATCACTATTTGACCGGCTTGGTTTTCGCCGCTTTTGCACCCGGTTACGGTAATCCTATCGCTAGCGGTGGTCGTTACGACCATATCGGAGAGGTGTTTGGGCGGGCGCGTCCAGCGACTGGTTTTGCCGTTGATATTACCGCTATTAGCAAATTGGGTTTACTTAAAAAGATTGGCATTCCTGCTGTTGCGGTTATCGAATCCAGTGATGCTAACCAGTGGCAGGCAATCCAGAACTTGCGTGAACAAGGGCAGCGCGTTGTTGCAGTTGGCGATGGCGCTAATCTTGTTGAGTTGGGTTGTGATCGCCAATTATTGTTTCAGGATGGTTGCTACCAAGTGGTAGCGCTTTAATCGGTCAGTTTTCTTAATTATCTAGCACAGAGAGTTAATCCAGTCATGGGCAAGAACGTCGTGGTATTGGGCACCCAATGGGGTGATGAAGGTAAAGGCAAGATCGTGGATTTGTTGACCGATCAGGTCTCCCTGGTGACGCGTTTCCAAGGTGGCCACAATGCCGGTCACACTCTGGTGATCGATGGCAAAAAAACCGTCCTGCATCTGATTCCCTCAGGAATCCTGCGCAAAGGTGTCACCTGTTTGATTGGCAATGGCGTGGTGTTATCGCCCGAAGCCTTGCTCAAAGAAATTAAGGGCTTGGAAGAAACGGGTGTAGAAGTGCGTAAGAACCTGCGCTTATCACCTGCATGCCCGTTGATTCTGCCTTACCACGTCGCTTTGGATCAGGCGCGTGAGTTGGCGCGCGGCGATGCTAAAATCGGAACCACCGGTCGCGGTATTGGCCCAGCTTATGAGGACAAAGTTGCGCGTCGCGGTCTGCGTTTGGGTGATTTGGTCGATCTGCAAAGTTTTGCTGTTAAGCTCAAAGAAATCCTCAGTTACCACAACTTTGTGTTGACCAACTATTTCAAAGTGGAAGCCGTTGATTTTGATAAGGTAATGGCAGATTGCAAGCTCTGGGCTGAGCAATTGTTACCGATGATGGCTGACGTGACCGAGTTGCTTCACACCGCGCGCGAGCAGGGTGAAAGCATCCTGTTTGAAGGTGCTCAGGGTTCGCTGTTGGATATCGATCACGGTACTTATCCCTTCGTAACTTCATCAAACACTACTGCAGGCGGCACTGCTACCGGTTCTGGTTTTGGTCCGCTCTATCTTGATTATGTACTTGGTATCACCAAGGCCTATACCACTCGTGTTGGCTCAGGTCCATTCCCGACCGAATTGAGTTGTGAGATTGGTGAGTATCTTGGTAAAAAAGGTCACGAGTTCGGTGCAACTACTGGCCGTAAGCGCCGCTGCGGCTGGTTCGACGCAGTTGCTGTGCGCCATGCCAATCGTATCAACAGTGTTACCGGTATTTGCCTCACCAAGCTGGATGTGCTTGATGGGTTGGAAACAGTAAAAATCTGCATTGGTTATCATGATTCCAAAGGCAATCCTATTGTTGGCATGCCTTATGATGCGGATGGTTGGGCTGGAATTAAGCCAATCTATGAAGAAATGCCAGGGTGGAGCGAATCTACTGTAGGTGCACAAACGCTTGAAGAGCTTCCAGCGAATGCTCGCGCCTATATCAAACGTCTTGAGGTGTTAATCAAGGCGCCAATCGATATTATTTCCACCGGTCCCGATCGAATAGAAACGATTGTTCTTCGGCATCCATTTGTGGCATAAAAAGCCGCATGTTGTCGCCAAAAAAGCCCACTTTCAAATGTGGGCTTTTTTTATTTGTAAAATATCGTATTGCCTGTAAATGGTGATGAATGTCTCAATTGATAGCGCTGTCAATTTGGTGTCGAGTAGATCAATTATTGCTCTAATATGGCATATTGTCATATTGACAATTAATCTGCTGTCAGCGTAGCATGCGGGTATCTTGCTACTTTTTTGTTTTCATGTTGCAAGATCAGCTCTAACAACAAAACCTTGATCTACACTTGAGGAGTTTTGATTTCTCACTGAAATACAAAACAACATAAAAATTACTTAAAGATAAATTCAACAAAGGGGTTGGCTATGGTTTTCCATAAAAATCAAAAAACCGCACTACAGCAAGGCGTCAAATTCAAAAAATCGATGTTGGCTATGTGCATCATGGCGATGACTGCGCCAGCATTCGCACAAGAAGAAAAGGCGTCAGACGAGAATCTTGAAGAGGTTGTTGTTACGGGTATGCGCCAATCCTTGGGATCAGCGCAAGATATCAAGCGTAACTCTGCAACAGTAGTTGACTCCATCACTGCTGATGATGTGGGTGACTTCCCCGATAAATCTGTTGCTGAAGCGCTTCAGCGTGTTGCTGGTATTACTATTAGTCGTTTTGCTGCAGCGGACGATACCGCACACTTTTCGGCCGAGCCATCTGCCGTTGTAATTCGCGGCTTGAATCAGGTTCGAACTGAGTTTAATGGTCGGGATTCATTCAGTGCCAATGCATCACGCGGTTTGAGTTGGGGCGATGTTTCTCCAGAGCTGATGAGTGGCGTAGATGTGTACAAAAACCAAATGGCGGAGTTGATTGAAGGAGGGATCGCGGGGAGTGTAAATATGCGCACTCGTGTTCCATTTGATCAGGATGGCGAGAAAATTGTTGTCAATGCGGCCGTCAATAACGGTCACTTGTCCAATGAGATAGATCCTGAGCTATCAGGTCTCTATAGTAATCGTTGGGAAACTGGCGCTGGTGAGTTCGGTTTCTTGGGCAGTGTAGCTATGTCTGATGTTAGTACGCAGACTCAGTCAAATACCTTTGGTGTCTGGCTACCGTATCGTGACATCTATGGTGATGTTTCTGGTCGCCCTAATCTCACCGACGAACAGAAAAAATATCTCTATGGTATATCAGGGGATGGATTGGAGCGCACCAACAAGTACAAAGAGCTTCACGGTACCAATGAAGGCGCGTATAACACCACGTTGGTCTATATCCCTAATGATTTGATGATGCGTGAAATGGATACGCTGCGTGAGCGTCGTGGTGTCTCATTAGCTGCTCAGTGGCAGGACAACGACGATACTCTTTTGGCAACGGTTCAATACAATCGCTCAGACTATTCAAATGAATGGGAAGAATATGGTGTGGGCCTAGCTACACCAGGGCAAGATATTGAAAAGCAATCTGCCTTTAAAGAATTTCTCCCGGAGGCTTTAGATTTTGAAGGGAAGCCAGTGGTTTGGAGTGGTGCTCCTAGGGCACACGTGGGTGCTGACGGTGAGGAGCCATTTGTATTCGGTAGCAATGGATTATTTCAGACTGGAACAATGACAACGGATTTGTTGGGGTGGGTCGGTGGTGATGTTGAGGCTTCAAAGTCTTATGGCACTAATTCGGCTGGCGACCCTTTATTTGGACCATGTTATGGTTGGAACGGTTACGCATGTGATACGAAAAACCAAGGGCGCCGTGGTACAGAGTTGAAGACTATGACGCGCTTTAGTCGTCAGGAAAACATGACACAAGATCTAGGGTTTAATCTAAAGTGGACACCTTCGGACAACCTTACGGCTCTTTTTGATCTGCACTACATTGACTCAACTGTTGAGCACTACGATATGGAGGCTGGATTTAGCACTTACGCAAATGCCACCTTAGATGTTACCGCTCGCCCGAAAGTGACTCTTAGAGAGCCAACTAACGTAAATGTTATAGCAGGTCAGGCGAGCGGACCGTTTGCTAATCCAAACAGCTACCGTATGACTTACTTAATGGATCACTTGGAGGATAGTGAAGGGGACGAGTTGGCCGCAAAAGCAGATTTTGAGTTCCATATCGATTCCGGGCTCATTGATTCTGTGAAGATTGGGGCTCGTGTTGCTGATCGTCAACAGGTTGTTCGTTGGTCTAAATATAATTGGTCAAACATTGCTAATACTTGGGAGGAAAATCAGCGAGACTACTACAATTTGGATAGGCATGATCCTTCAGGTTCCTTCAATGGTTAT
>CAIOHY010000592.1 GCA_903858205.1 uncultured Cellvibrio sp. | reverse complement strand
GTAGCTGTAGTCGTTATTTCGATAACTCACGCGGGAGTTGTGTTTAGCACTCATCCGCTGAAACCCGACATCCAGCGCCTTAATCCAGCTCAGAATTTTAAAAAACTATTTTCATTAAAATCTTTGGTGGAATTGGTAAAAGTAGTTATTAAGCTAGCGTTGTTTATAGGCGTGTCTTACATATTTTTTAAAGATTATTCTTTGGAAATCAGTCAATCACAATGGAGTTCGCCCAAGCAAATTGCGGCATTGTGGCTGAATGTTACGGCCGCACTTATTTTTTGGCTGTTAGCAGTGTTTTTGTTATCTGCAGTTTTTGACTTATGGCACAGTAAGCGTGAGTTTGCCAAACAAATGCGGATGAGTAGACGTGATATTAAAGACGAGTATCGCCGCCAAGAAGGTGATCAGGAGATAAAAGCAAAACGCAAAAGAGCACAGCTGGAAATTATGAAGCGCGTTTCAGGACTGAGAAAAATAAAGGACGCAGATGTTGTGATTACAAACCCTACCCATGTCGCAGTTGCCTTGCAGTATCGTCCCAGCACCATGGTTTTACCTGTAGTAATTACATCGGGCCAGGGATTCTTTGCAAAACTTATTATTACAATTGCACGTAAGAACAAAATTTTGGTTTTACGTCGTCCGCCGCTAGCGCGTGGGTTATTTAAAGAAATACAACCAGGTACACCGATCACTGCTGATTATCAAAGTGCAGTTGCTAAAATTTATCGTTGGGTTGTCAGTATACCTGGGAATAAGGTATTGCAGTCATGATAGCTCAGTTAAAAAATTTAACCTCGAATTCGACAGAATTATTCCTGATATCAGGGATGATCTGTATCTTATTTATTATTTTTACGCCGATTCCACCGGGGTTTCTGGACTTTCTAATTCTTCTGAATTTTTCGATTGCGTTGCTCGTTTTATTAATTACCTTTTATACAGATAAGCCACTTTCGTTTTCGACGTTTCCATCCTTGTTGTTAATGACGACTCTTTTCCGGTTGGCATTAAATATTTCAGCGACACGCCTCATTCTTGAAAAAGGCGATGCAGGAAAAGTAATTAATGCCGTGGGTTTACATGTGATTGGCGGCAGTTATGTAATAGGATTGGTAGTATTTTTTATACTGATCGTTGTGCAGTATGTAGTAGTAACGAATGGTGCTCAACGCGTTGCAGAAGTTGCTGCGCGGTTTACTCTCGATTCATTACCTGGCAAACAAATGAGTATCGATGCCGATCTCAATATGGGGTTGATAGATCAGGAAGAAGCAAAGAGCCGAAGGGCACAGCTTGAACGTGAATCAAACTTCTATGGTGCTATGGATGGTGCTTCAAAATTTGTTAAGGGTGATGCGATTGCAGGCATTATCATTATCTTAATTAACATTATCGGCGGGCTAACTATTGGTATTGTCCAGCTTGGTATGGGGTGGAGCGAAGCTTTTCGTCATTACACGTTGCTAACTGTCGGCGACGGAATTGTTACACAGATTCCTTCGCTAATTATTGCTGTCGCGACAGGTATTATTATTACCCGCGCTGCTACAGATACCCGCCTTGGCCAAGAAATTACCAAACAATTTTCAGCACATCCCAAAACGCTAGTGATTGTTTGTCTTGCCTTGGCCAGCGTAGGCTTCTTGCCTGGCGTACCCACACTCCAAATCTATTGCATCATATTCTTACTCGGTCTCGCAGCATGGGTATCTATGAGAATCGCAAAAACGCGCGATGCTATTACCGAGTCAGCTCAGACTACCTTAAATGAATTATCCAGTTCAGTGTCACAAGAAAATGAAAGTGATTTGTACGATCTTGCCAGTGTGGTGCCATTTCAGATCTCTGTAGGCAGGAATTTAGCTCAGCAATACCTTTCTGCGCGTTCTGAATTTGATCAGCGTCTTATTACACTACGCAGACAACTTGCGCGGGATTTGGGACTTATTTTTCCAGCATTACAAACTCGGACGGATAACAAGCTTGAACCCGACAATTATGAAATTTATGTACAGGGCGTAAAAGTCGGTGAAGGCCAACTTGAGCTTCACTCAATCCTGGCAATTAATCCGGGCGGTGAGAGAGCAAAAGTTGATGGCAAAAGCACAAAGGAACCGACATATGGGCTGCCAGCGCTGTGGATTTCTCCGGAACAAGTGCCCAATGCAAAATTATCGGGTTATACATTGGTTGAACCGGAAACAGTGCTGGTTACGCATATTCAGGAGTTGTGTAAGAAATTTGCGCCGGAATTCCTGACTCGCTCAGAAACTGAAAAGCTTATCGAAAAACGCCGTCAAATGATGGGTTCCTTGGTT
>CAIOHY010000591.1 GCA_903858205.1 uncultured Cellvibrio sp. | reverse complement strand
GTGAACAAGCTGCCGCAATAGGTTGTGAGTAGCCACATAAACTTTCGATCGAAGTACTTGTGCAGATCTTCACGGGTTTGTGCGATCGCCTTGTGTAGCTCAGTTCGGACTGAGGCTATTTCTGTTCGCAGTTCAGCATGGCCTTGCACCATTTGAACGCGCAAATCCGTAACGGCTTGGCAAAGCTGCGCCATCGTTGCCTCGAGGCGCTCGTAGGCTTTGGTGTTTTGTTCGACTGCTAATTCAAGTGAGAGCACGCGTTTTTCCATACCGAAATCGTATGGCGGTATTGTGAGCCATTTCTATTCGTATATTTGCTTGTGAAGCAAGTATTTGGTTAGAAATTGTTAAGGCATTAAAAAGCAAAAGCCCCCAAACGGGGGCTCTAAAACTGACGCTCACTAAAGCTTGCAAATCGCTTTAAGTGAGCCGCTGTGAGGACTTAACCTCTCAGACTCCAGCCGAACACCGAAGTGCCGGAAAACAATGAAATGCTACAGCATTTTTGCTCTGTAAGTTGTAACTAAGTGCTAAACACAGCAATCCCATCCGCAGCCTTAACACCTTGCCCGCGCCACAGGTCTCAGATGCTTTCAACAAGTCCACGAAATAGTGGTCATTAATGGTATGGTTATATCAGCAGGTGAAAACTACCAACACAAATCAACGGTGTGGTCAAAATGCCAAACATAAATGCTGATGACGAAATCACGTTAGTTCTGTTCATTATTTTTGTATTTATCGCTATTGCGGTGATGATTACTAGCATTTTTCTATCACCAAAAACCCGGCCCTTGATGCTGCAGTACGAGGGCGTTGTGGCTCCTTTCTTTGGCTTGCCGGCGGTGTTGTTTTCCTTATCTATTGCCTTGATGGGCACCTCAATTTGGGAAAACTACAACGTCGCGTCGCAATCCATCAAGACTGAAAGTCAGGGTCTCATTCAGATCATTAGCCTTGCCAGTACGATTCCGGAGCTAAAGGATAGCAATCTAGCCAATGCGACTCGAATCTATACAAAATCTATTGTCGAGGAAGAGTGGCAAACACTAACCTCAGAAAGAACAGACGCCTCGGAAACGGTAGAAAAATTTATAGCGATGCGTGCTGATTTATTTAAGGCTGTGAATCAACTGAACAATAATGCCGAATCGAAAGTGCTCATGAACGCCTTTCAGATCGTCAATAACGCTCGCAGTATCCGTTTGGCCTATACCTCGTTTGATGTTCACCCCTTACGGATAAGCGGAGTTTTATTACTCGCTGTACTGGTTCTACTCGCCGTAGCATTTATTCACTTAGCAAAACCAAAGTCGTTAGTAGTGGCGATGTGCATTGCGACTACTACCGTTCTTACTCCAATTTGCATGATTACTTTAACATTTAGCAGCCCATATATTGGGGTGATTTCCATATCCAATAAAGCCTATCTTCTGATTCAGTAATTGTTGGATCCCTATTGTTTAGCCGCTTAAGGAGCCCTTATGAAACCAATCAAATTTACTTGTTTGGCCATTAGCATTCTTTCAATAGGTATATCTGGCTTTGCTAGTAATGTCGCGCTTGCCGATCCAGACCCTATCTCGATGGTCAATCAGTTTGAAATGACTGCGGGAAAGTTTGAGGGTTTTAGGCGATCCGGCGCAAAAGGTGTTTGCGCAACCGGTGAGTTTGTAGGTAGCCCCGAAGGCAAGAATATTTCCAGCTCCTCTGCTTTCAGCGGCAACGCCATCCCAGTGATTGTGCGCTTTTCAGTAGGTGGCGCAAATCCAAAAGCGGCTGACAATACGAAAACACAACGAAACTTAGCGTTGCAGTTTAATTTGCCTAACAATGAATTCTGGCAGATGGGAAATATATCGGCTCCT
>CAIOHY010000590.1 GCA_903858205.1 uncultured Cellvibrio sp. | reverse complement strand
GAGTAGTTTCCAGAGAAATTGTGTTCATATTGAAATTTGATACTTTTCTTTTAACGAATTGTTAACTGAAACGGGGAAACAAAATGCAAATCCACTCATTAATTTCTAATTCTGTTGAAACAGTGAATTCACAGTCAATTTTAGCATTGGCAGATTCACAAACCGAAACGTCTGTACGTGACGTGTTGTTGCAGGTGGCCGATAAGATTCAGGAAGTAGAGCAGCTTATTGCTTCCGGAAGCCTAACTACTGTGCCTGGCGCAAACGCAATGAAACCAGCAATATTTATTGGTAATCGTATCGATGGTTCGATTCATGTTGGTTGGCACCACACCAAGGTAGAAACTGTTGCCGGCGACCGCTTCCACTATGACCAGGGTGTTGGCATTGAGCGAAATCAAGATGGTCAGTACATCTGGTTCCCGCCTATTACCGCTTACGTAAATTTCACATTCAATGCCGAAACTAACTCCTTCGATGAAGAGTGGGAGCCATTTTCTGTTGACACAAATGAACCATCGGACAAAAGTGTCTACCAACAAGTTCTGGTCAAAGCGCTAGAGAGGAAAATTGAATCACGCCCAAAAATTGTATACGTAACACTTTCTAATGCTACGGAAAAGAAAGTTGGTATTGAAGTGCGCCGGTTCGAATTAGAATATTGATAAAATATGGCGGGTGATTGGATGACATTTCAATCACCCCCAACACCCCCATTTCCCGATTTCTGCAACCCTCCAAAAGTTAAGGTACTTTGTGTTTAAACCAAACCACAGAGGATCTTCCAATGACTAACCTGTACATAGATTTGAATGCGCGCGAACATGAAGTCATTCAGACTGCTAAACAATATTCCGGAAATAAACTGGTAGGCCGTTTCGGGATGAAGGGGCAATCAACCTGGTTTCATCTACTTGAATTATCTGACTTCGATAAGGAGCTCGTTGAGGGCGTCAAGGTTAAGGATGGGGAGGTAATTTACCGCTATATCACTGTAAATTTAGCCGCGGGCGGTATGTGCAATCTAATCAAAATTAATTTCGAGCGTCGATTGGTTTATTTTCTGACTCAAGACGCATCTCACCGTGGTTACGTTGAATTCGAAACCCGCGCTGAAAAGGCACCCTGGATTATCCTTGGCAATGAGCGGCGTACCGAAATGTAGATTCAACGTGCAATTCAGTGGAGGTGAATTATCCTTATACTGCTCGATGCAAAAGAGATTCTTCACTTTCCACTTAATTCGATAAAGTCTCAAATATAGGTACTTTCTAACTGTAGCCGGTCGTCATGGAGTCGATTGGAAAACTAAATTCTGAGTTAGAGGTGCTTATGAAAGGTAACAAACACAATCTGATTTTATCGTTAGTTTTCGCAGTGTTACATGTTGTTCTGTTTGCTGTTTTTAACGTGATTGACTTCGGCACAACTTCTGTTGCTTTTTATGGTCCCTTGGCTTATTTCACCGCTGGCGTTGCCTCATTTTCGTATTTCCTAAAATACAAGCAGGCTAAATCCGTGTTTCAGAAAATTGCATTATTTATTGCCTAATGACATTTCAAGGTGAACATCATGGCCAACAATAAAAATTTGAACATACCTTTAAGTAGTACAGCTACGACAGTTTATCCAACTCGCGCTGGCGGATTCCCGGCCGTGACGATTTTCTACCTTGAGGACGTGTTTAAGCACGTGCGCGAAGTGCAGCAAACGGTGAATGGCGATTTTGGTGTTGCTACATGTCCGCCAAGCAGTTTTTGGAAACATCAAAAGGATGTTTTACCACTTTAATAATCAATTTTAGTTCTTTCGCAAGAGGAATTCCTATCATGGGAGCAGGTGCACAACAACGAGGTGATGCAGTCATACGCAACCAATTGGCAGCAGACCAAAACGAACGGAATCTAATCGCTAATGAAGTTCGTGCGATTGAGGTTGCGGAAGAGTGCAACCTATTCGTGCGACTGGTAATGGACTATCTAGTCGAGCCGCGTGGAATGCGCCGTCCGAATGTTGAAGGTGCCCCCGCGCGCCGAGGATGGGCAAAGCGAAACCAAAAGTTGATTGAGGCTCATTGCCAATGGGTCGATGTGGATAGTCGTTATGCCTATGCCTATCACTCAGCCTGTGTAAAGCGAGCCCAAGCCGCCTACAGGCTGTTTGTGTTTGCACTTGGGTGCTGGCGTATACCAGAGCACATCGCTGTGCCGCGAGCAGCTCAGTGCTAGCCGGGCGAGAAAATTCCCTCAGCTCAATACGAGTCATCATAATGCGTGAAGTAAAATGTTCGGGGTGCGGTGAATTTCACAAAGTGGCGCGCCCCACCAAACACAAGGCCAAATACATGCACCGTTTCCACGGACGCTGGCTTACCAGCCATGCGAATCGGACAGATACTTGGGAGGCGAGTGCATTGGCCACCAATAATGTTAGGGAGGCTCATAAACTGGCAAAGGAGCGAGGTGATCACACCGGTACCTGGATGCTATGGGATTATCAGTTGGGGAAACAGGTATGCCCGGTGGTCGGGATTAAGTGGTCACCAGGTGGGTAGTTCTACTCGATTTGGCCATTCCGAATTAGGTGCTACTTTCCCACTTGATTACTTTACCTGCAGGTAGCCGATCCATGAAAGTCATCAATAACTTCACCCTGTTTTTCTCCCAAAAGGATTTTCTATCTAATTGGTTTCCTTGCGCTTTCACAGTGAAGGGGATCACTTTCAATTGTGTTGAACAGTTCATGATGTACACCAAGTCCATGCTCTTTGGCGATACGGTCACTGCAAATAAGATCCTTAACACCAATTCACCCAAGCTTCAGAAAGCCTTGGGCCGCGTTGTTAAGGGTTATGACGATGCGGTTTGGGTCGAAAAACGCGCGAGAATGGTTTACATAGGTTGTTACAGCAAGTTCCAGCAGAATCCTGAATTGTTAAAAATGCTCTTTTCGACAGGAAATACTACCCTCGTAGAAGCTAGCCCTTATGATACGGTCTGGGGGGTCGGTTTATCGGCTGAGGATCCAAATATTCTTCACCTTGAAAACTGGAAGGGTGCAAACCTCCTGGGTGAGGTGCTCTCGCAGGTTAGGGCCGACCTGAAGGCCACCGTTTCTACTCCCCTTTAATTTCACGATCGCAGCATGCATAGGAGTTGATATGCCCAGACCCTACCGACTTTACTTCCCCAGCGAGCTCCACAAGGAGTTTGAGGAAACTTTGCCAAAAACGGAAACCGTAGTCTGTTCACGAGTCGCTGGTTACTGGCCCGATCAATTTCAGGTCAGCTGGGAGTTATTCACCTTAAAAAACGGGTACCGCCTAGTGCGCAATAAAAAGCGCGCTCAGAAATTGGCAAAGCGTGGAGCATCGATGCATTGGTCGGACGCCTTAATGGGTTGGATTTGGCGGCCTTCAATTAGTCAAATTTCTAATTAATTTAATCATTAAGTTGGCAGGTAAAAAATGAAACATG
>CAIOHY010000589.1 GCA_903858205.1 uncultured Cellvibrio sp. | reverse complement strand
TGCAACTGTTGGTAGTTACTTTGTGCAGTCAGAAAAAATCATTTGGCAAAGCTTTCTGGTTGCGGTACCAATAGGCACACTTTCTTGCGCAATTTTGGCTGTGAATAACCTGCGAGATCTTCCAAAAGACGCTCTAGCCCATAAAAAAACTCTTGCCGTTCGGATCGGCGATAGAAACGCACGGAAAATGTTTGTGGGATTAATTCTTATCGCTCATGTCTCTGCAGCCCTGTCTGCATTTATTAGCCCATGGTCACTTGCAACAATTGTCTTCCTCCCTATATCGGCCAAAATCTGTCGAAATGTCATAAGCGGTGCGCAAGGGACGGCACTCATTCCTATTTTAGGAAAAGTAGGAAAACTTCAGCTTTTAATTGCGGCGACTTTGGCAATTGCGCTGTATATATAAAGGTAGACTTATCGGATGCTCGATGCACTTATAGCGATTGCTTTAGTTGCAATTCAGATTTATGCCATCTTTGACGTTGCCAAAGCTCCTCAAGAATCTGTAAGAAATCTTCCAAAATGGGGTTGGCTGCTGATAGTGATTTTCTTTGGTCTACTCGGATCAGTTGCTTGGTTTGTTGGTGGGCGAACAGCTCGGCCGAATGGAGTTCAAAGGATAAGGCCAAGTTCTAGAAAGATCATTCCCCCTGATGACAATGATGAATTTTTAAAGAAGATCTGACTCTTATAGCCCAGAGTAAGTATGTAAACCAGTTCCCCAAATATTTACATAAATATAGTTAAATAAAAATGTAGAGCCAGCAAAAATACATAGCCATGCTGCCCTCCGACCTCGCCAGCCAACTGTTACACGTGCATGCAAATACGCGGCATACGCAACCCAAGTGATGAATGCCCACGTTTCCTTCGGATCCCAACTCCAATATTTGCCCCATGCAGACTCTGCCCAAATTGCTCCTGCGATAACTGCAAATGTCCATAGTGGGAAAACAAAAGCAATGAGTCTGTAAGAAAGTTGATCGAGTGATTCAAGGGATGGAATTTTCTTTGCCCAAACTGGTCGTTCACCTTTCTTTTCAATCACTTCCATCCATAAGTATGTTGCGGCTACTAAGTTAGCAACAAGGAAAACTCCACCGGAAATAATTGCTGCAGAAACGTGAACAGCAAGCCATGGAGATTTAAGGGCAGGGACTAGTTGCTCTGAAGGTCTATATAAAACCGTGATTGCAGTTCCAAGAGTCAGTAATGTAAAAAATGAAACAGGTAAACCAAGCCAGCGAAGTTTCCACTTTGATAATGAAAATAAGTATGCCGCGCAGAGTGTAAATGCACCGGTAATGGAAAACTCATACATATTGCCCCAAGGAACACGATGTGCTGAAAGTCCACGAGTAGTAATCGCGATAGTCACAATAAAAAATCCAAGAATCATCATTGCTGTACCAACTCGGCCAGCACGCTCTGTTTTGGAAAAATCAAATGCAGTGGATTTAGATCCCTCTACATTCTTAACTGACCATGCAACTTCAAATGCATGAGCAAAAAAAGCAATTGTAAAAACAAAGAGTGCGGCATAAATTGCATGATTTGAGAATGTGGCAAGTTGTATTGAGTTCATCCTTGCTCCACCTTCCTCTGCAAATCATCCAGCTCTTCACTGAGCCCTGGGATCCCATTCTTCGCAAGACCCGCAATCTCAACACGAGAACCTACCTTTACCCAAATTCTTCTCTGGCGTGTGAAGAGTGAGATCAGTAACCCTAATATTGCGAAGATTGCCCCAAATAGAGCGTACATCTTCCCAGGATCATCCACGATTTGCAGATTGACCCAAGATTTCCATCCTTCAAATGTAATTGAACCGACAGCAAAGTTATATGTGTCGCCCAAATTAAGAGCATGCAATCCAATTTTCTTCATATGGGATGTATTGAGTTCGTAAACCGATTGCGGGTTGCCTGAGTCGAGCCCAAGATTGCCTTGCCATACAGAAATAACTAGCTCTGGATTTAAAACTTCAGGATATGAGGAAAAGACTCCGCGAGTCTTACTGCTCTTCGCTGTTGGTAAAAAACTGGCTATGAATCCGATCTGAGGATTCATATCTGGAACTTTAATGGCTCCGATCGAACTTAAGTTGGCATCTTGTGGGAGAAAAATTACTGGACCGTGAAAAGTGACTGCTCCAGACTTGTCACGTATTGAGACAACAGGGGAATACCCATTTGCTTGTAAGTA
>CAIOHY010000588.1 GCA_903858205.1 uncultured Cellvibrio sp. | reverse complement strand
GCATAACCAAGACCAATAAAGAATTGATAAGTGCCCAGGCTTCGACTTCCTGTTATCTGAGTAACACTTGAATTGGTAACTCCTACAGCAGTTTCTGCAGCACTCTTTGCTGGAGAGGTATATGTTTCTCTGAGCGTGCCATAACCCATGTAGTTAGCCTCTACAAAACCATACAAGCCACCAGTAATAATCTGTTTGTATCCTAAACCAACTAAGTAACCACCATCACCCGTTGAGTTAGATGTACCTGCCGTAGTTGATGGCACTGTCACCGATCTGCCATTAACAGTTGCAGTCACACTGGTTGCTCGCTTCGCTTGACCAGTAACGTGACTGTAGCCTGCTTTGATATACAGCAACTTATCTTTGTCTACTAAGTATCCTGGGCTAATAAACAAATTGTAGCGCTGTGAAAGCTGCGAATTAGACCCATTCGCCGTCATCGTTACACCGGCAGGTATTAAATTATTACCAGGTGCATTAGTTAAATTAGATTGCTGGGAGGGGCTTGTTTGAGAAAGGGCAGAGTAATCTGCCCCAATGCCTAAAAGCCAAGACGAGTTGAGTTGCCAGTAATAGCCTAAACCGAATACTAATGGGGCACCACCAAAGTTTTGAGATGGACCGCTGATGTCAACATTCACACCACTTGAAGGAATTTCAACTGAACTTCCACTTATTCCCGTCAGCTGGTTACTTTCATAGCCAGAAGAAATCTGCCCATAAAAACCAGCAAAGGCACTTTGTGCTTGAGTATTTGAACTGACTAAGCAGCTGATGAATAACGAGCTTAATGCGATTGGTATTAATTTGGTTTTCATATGCCTGTTCATCGGTCGGAATCGCGGGTGCATGAGGCCACCCATTTGCAGCCAAAATAGGCCAATTTGGTATGACGGTTGTGGTCTTAAACAGTTTGTTTGTAACTTACTTTTTCTGCCTCGGCAACGCCTTTTTCGAATGCGTAATTTGCAAGGTTACCCACAGCCGCCATCTGGCAACAGTTTTTCAAAGCGAAAAACCGAGCAACAGCCTTTATCCTCATGCACTATGAAACTAAATCAGGCACAATCCATCTGATAACATCTTTTTTTATCAAGATGATGGCACTTTAAAAATCATGGATTTCAAATCTTTCCTGAACTCCCTTTTTTACTCTTCTGACTTAGTCATATTCATGAGTATCTTTGGAGTCTATGTTTCTATTGCCCTAATCATCACTCTGATTGTTTATACACCACGGTTGAAAGGCTTCTTTTCGAGTTTCGAAGGGATTAATGGCACTTTTTATAGTCCAGCAGCAAGTATGTTCGCCCTATTAGCAGCGTTCATGGGCTCTACGCTAGGCGCCGGTTTTAGTGCGCATACAGACTCGATTAACAAAGAGCGTGCCGCCGTATTACTGTATGTAGATTTCATTAACCATACCCCCCTGTTAGCTAACCAAAACCTACAATACCAGGTCAAACAGTATTTGCAGTCAGCCTTAGAGGAAGAGTGGCCCAATTTAGTACATGAAAAAATTTCGAGGGATACAGGGCTGTTAATTCAAGAAATTTTTTTGAAAACGATTAAGATCGCCCCGGCTCTTGACGGCACCCAAGCTGGTAGAGAGCTTGCGAAGATTTTAGACTCTTGGTACGACGCTCGGGCAAAACGCCTATCCTATCGCTGGAAACAGGTTGAATATCTGCGCTGGACAGTGTTGATTACGGTTGCTTTTTTACTCCAACTCTCAGTAGCCGTCACCCACATCTCCAGCTCTAGAAGAGTGATGGGTCTGTCTCTTGGCATCACTACCGCCCTGATTGTTTCGGTGATGACACCATTAGCCCTAAACGTTAACCATTACAGCGGCTTGTTACAGGTCTCCAAAATGCCGCTCAATGAAGTCTATGAAATACTCAGCGAGCAATTTACTGACGACCGATGATATAAGGGCTTGCCTGATCGTTGTCATTTGCTGAGCAGTCTGTTTGTAATATGGATCCAACAACTATATAGATCGATATATCGCAGCACGCAGCATCAGTTTGTTTTTTTTGATGGCTATCGCAGGCAACAAAAAAGCCCTGCAAAAGCAAGGCTTCAGTTTCAGATGATGGCCCGGGGCGGAGGATGTTGAACCCATTACCTTTGAGCGGCGACACCTTGGTTCTGATGTGACGATTCGGAGAGGGCTCGCTCAAGGATGCTAATTACATAATCCTCTGGGGTGTCAAATTTTAACTTCTGCGCTTGTCGCTCGACAAATTGTTGTAAGTCAGGTGGGAATGTTATTTCCAGACGTGGCATGTTTGTTCCGCTAGCCCATATGTGGGTAGCGACTGAGCTGTGAGAAGGCTTGATCCAACGCATTAATGAAACCCAGCGCGACCTGTTCTGAAGAGGTCTGTTCGTAGTAATAAACTATTTCCTCTTCGTCCTCTACCGCAAAACGGTGAGGAATAAAGCGCTTATTGCTCATTGATTTTTAAGCGCAAATGTTCGTCTAACCCGAGCCCGTAGTTCATCGAAATGCGTTGGGGTGATGGGGGCGCAAAGTGGTGAATTTTTTCCAGCGAGCAATTGCTCACGTAGCCAAGCTCGGTCTTGCTTAAGTTGAAAGCTATTTGAGTC